>JANNJB010000443.1:0-2047 GCA_031405615.1 Vicinamibacteria bacterium
CGCTCCTCAAGGCACCCTCCCCGGGGTCTCCGGTTTCCAGGTGAACTTCTCGTCCAGCCACGTCTTCACCCCGGGCGACTCGGTCGATGTCCTGGTGGCCATGAATCCCGCCGCGCTCAAGACCAACCTCGCCGACCTCAAGACCGGCGGGATCCTGATCGTCAATTCCGACAGCTTCACCGAGGTCGACTTCAAGAAGGCCAAGATCACGAGCAACCCCCTCGAAGACGGGTCGCTCTCGGGCTTCCGCGTCTTTCAGGTCGATCTGCTCAAGCTCACCAAAGCCGCCACCAAAGAAACGGGCCTCGACGCCAAGTCCGTGGACCGTTCGAAGAACTTCTTCGCCCTCGGCATGTGCTACTGGCTTTTCGGCCGCTCCATGGAAGGCACGCTTCGCTGGATCGACGCCAAGTTCAAGGGCCAGGTCGCGGAAGCGAACAAGCTCACGCTGCGCGCGGGCTACGCGTACTGCGAAGCCACCGAGGCCTATCAGACCGCCGCCTATGAAGTGGCTCCGGCCCGGCTTCCCGCCGGCACCTACCGGAACCTGTCCGGCAACACCGCTCTCGCCATGGGCCTCGTGGCCGCCTCCGAACGCTGCGGCCTGCCTCTCTTCCTCGGCTCCTACCCGATCACGCCGGCCTCCGACATCCTCCACGAACTCTCGATGTTCAAGAGCTTCGGCGTGGTGACCTTCCAGGCCGAAGACGAAATCGCCGCGGTCACGTCCGCGATCGGCGCATCGTACGGCGGGTGCCTTGCCACCACCACGACGTCCGGTCCCGGAATGGCGCTCAAGATGGAAGCCATCGGCCTCGCCATCGCGGTGGAGCTGCCCCTCGTCATCGTCGACATCCAGCGCGGCGGACCGTCGACCGGCCTGCCCACCAAGACCGAGCAGGCCGACCTCTTCCAGGCGATCTTCGGCCGCAACTCCGAGGCCCCGCTCCCTGTTCTCGCTCCGGCGACGCCGGGCGACTGCTTCTGGATGGCGCTTGAAGCGTGCCGCATCGCGGTCAAGTACATGACTCCCGTGATCCTGCTTTCCGACGGCTATCTCGCCAACGGCGCCGAGCCCTGGAGAGTGCCGGCTCCAGAAGACCTGCCCTCGTTCCCCACGAAATTCCGGACCGATCCCGAGGGCTTCAAACCCTTCCTCCGCGATCCGCAAACGCTCGCGCGGCCCTGGGCGGTTCCCGGGACACCCGGCCTCGAACACCGCATCGGCGGCATCGAGAAGCAGGACGTCACCGGCAACATCAACTACGAGCCGGAGAACCACGACAAGATGGTGCGCCTGCGCGCGGCCAAGGTGGCCGGCGTGGTCGCGGATGTCCCCGACGTCGTTCCCGCGGGCGACCCCGAGGGCGACCTGGTGATCGTGGGATGGGGGTCGACTTTCGGTTCCATCACCTCAGCGCTCCCCGCGCTGCGGGCCAAGGGCCACAAGGTGGGCCACATCCATCTCCGCCATTTGAACCCCATGCCGAAGAATCTCGGCGCGGCTCTGAAGCGCTACAAGAAGGTGCTGGTGCCCGAAATCAACCTCGGCCAGCTCTCTTTCATCCTGCGCGCCACCTACCTGGTGGACGCCATCTCGTACTCGAAGGTCGAGGGCAAGCCGTTCAAAACGAGCGAAATTGAGAAGAAAGTTCTCGAGGTGATCCAGTGAACGCATCCGTGCCTTTGACGCGTAAAGATTTCCAGACCGACCAGGAGGTCCGCTGGTGCCCGGGTTGCGGCGACTACGCGATCCTCGCCGCGGTTCAGTCCGTCTTCCCGGAACTCGGCATCCCTCGCGAAAAGTTCGCGGTGGTCTCGGGCATCGGTTGTTCGAGCCGGTTCCCCTATTACATCAACACCTTCGGGTTCCACACCATCCACGGGCGCGCGCCCGCGGTGGCGACCGGCCTCAAGCTCGCCCGGCCCGAACTCGAAGTCTGGGTGGCCACCGGCGACGGCGACTCACTCTCGATCGGCGGCAACCACACTATCCACCTGCTGCGCCGCAACGTGGGCCTCCAGGTTCTGCTCTTCAACAACAACA
>JANNJB010000444.1:0-13257 GCA_031405615.1 Vicinamibacteria bacterium
GCGCTGCCAGAACGTCACGTGCCCGACGAAGCCGTCGTCCGGTTGATTCCTGAGAAGGCTGCGGATCTCGGACCGGGCCCGGTCCATGTCGTACCGCGCGAGCACGATCGCGTGGAAACACGAGTCCCAGAACCACTGGAACGGATAGGTGCCGGTGGAGGGGCAGACGAAATCGTAGTCGTGGCCGCACCAGGGAGCGGTTCCCTTCTGGCGGTTGCGGTCGTAGAGCGTCTTGACCCTCTCGGTCATGGCGTCGTAGCGGGGCGATTGGCTCATGCGGGCGCGATCATGTCACGAGCCGATCGGAGGTTCATCAACCCACTCGGTTTAAGGTTCCTGAGAGCTTGGATTTCGTCGACCGCGGAGCCTCAACCCCGGAGGGGGATACGCGGTCTAAGGGGGTGGACTGGTTCGCCACGGGTGTGTCCCGGGCCCTGGGATCCTGCCGCGACGGGTTGTCATCGGTGCTACAAGTCTCGTCTTAATAGTTACTTAAGACGAATGAAGGAATGTGGAGCGTGTAGTGAAGAGAAAAGCCAGTTCACGGATCTCCGGCGGCCTCGCCCTGTTGGGCCTGGTAGCGGCGGTTGCCGCGGCGCAGGCGCCGGCCACGACGCCGGCCGTGCTCACCGTGCTCGGCCATATCGAGACCGTCGATGCGGCGACCCGAACTCTGACCATGAAACTGGCCGATGGCGCGACCGTCACGGTCGCCCTTGCGGAGAAGGGGAGCGTGGTGAAGGTCGCCCCCGGTGAGACCTCGCTCCAAAACGCCGCCCCCATCGCCTTCAATGCGATCACCGCAGGTGACCGCGTGATGGTCCGCGGGGGAACGAGAGCGGAAAGCCGGATCGAAGGCGCGCTTCGCGTCGTGGTCATGGCGAAGACGGATCTCACTGCACGGAACGACGCAGAACAGCGCGCGTGGCGCGAGCGGGGCGTGGCGGGAACCGTGATCTCGGCTGATGCCGCGAACGCCCAGTTCATCCTCCAGACAAGCGTACCCCCCGCCACTCCGGCGGCGTCCCTCGGCGCCACCCCGCCCGGGCCCTCGAACACGGTCGTCGTGGAGGCGAAGAATGCGGCGATTCACCGATACGCCGACACCTCGGTGAAGTTCGACGATGCTCGTCCTGCGACCGTCGCGGACATGGCGGCGGCGGATCAGGTGCGGGTATTGGGCACGAGATCGGCCGACGGGCTGAAGCTCACCGCCGAACGCGTGGTGTTTGGCTCGTTCTCAACCAAGGCCCTCGCCATCGAGAAGATCGATGCCGCGACCGGCGTGATCAGCGTCAAGGATCTCCAGTCCAACCAGAAGTTCACGATCTCGGTCGTCCCCGGCGGGACCATCCGCCGGATCCCCGCGGAAATGGCCGCGATGTTCGGCGCCATGTCGGGCGGCGGCGCCAGCGGTCGTCCGGGGATGAATGGCGGCATGGGCGCGAGCGGCGCCCGTCCTGAAGGTGGTCGCCCCGGCGGCGCTGGGGGCATGGGTGCAGGTGCTGGAACCGGCACAGGCTCGGGCGCGCCCGGCGCTCCCGGCGCTCCCGGCATGGGCGGTCGACCGGGAGGTGCGGGTGGTCGGCGAGGCGGCATGGAAGACATGGTCGAGCGCATGCCCGCGATCACGCTCGCCGATCTAAAGAAGGATGACTGGGTCGGAGCGGTCGTCGGCCGGATCGACGCCTCCGGCAAAGCGGTCGCCTTCAACATGCTCGCCGGCATCGAAGTTTTCGCCGCGCGCGCCAATCGCAGCGGCGGCGTCGACGTCGGCATGCCCGCGGGCCTTCTCGACGGCGGCATGGGCATGCAATGAGGCACGACCTCAAGCGGAATTTTCTGAAACTCTCCTCTCACACCAAGAACGGCAACTCACACATGACTCCCCTCTCGTTCCTCTCTCGTTCCCGCGGTCGCGCCCTCGCCGCGGCCCTAGGCGCGCTGACCCTCACAGTTTCGGCGGCGGTTCCGGCCTCCGCCGGCTCCTATTGGTTTGAAGAGGCGGCCGAGGCGGTGATGGAAGGCCGGGTGATGGACCAGACCGGCGCTTCGGTGTCGGGGGTCAAGGTGATCCTCATCGGCACGACCACGCGTCAGGTCACGAGCGACCGCGAGGGCCGGTTCAAGATCTCGGTTCCCGAGGGCTCCTACGTCCTCACCGCCGAGAAGCCGGGTTTCCTCTCGTACGCGGCGGCGAACATCGAGATGAAGGCGGGTCCGTCTTTCAGCCGGGAGATCCGCCTGGAAGTCGCGCGGTCGGAAGACATCACGGTCGAAGAACAAGCGTCCGCGGTGAGTCTCGACGCGTCGCAGAACGCGGGGGCGGTGGTGCTGAAGGACGGCGACCTCGAAGCGCTTCCCGACGACCCCGATGAACTCGCGGCTTACCTGCAGTCCCTCGCCGGCAACTCGGGAGGCCCCAACGGCGGCCAGATCTACATCGACGGTTTCACGGGCGGCCGCGTGCCGAACAAGGCGTCCATCCGCGAGATCCGTCTCAACTCGAATCCCTTCTCGGCCGAGTTCGACCGCATGGGCTGGGGCCGGATCGAGATCATCACCCGACCCGGCACCGACCGGTACCGCGGTGGGGCTTCGTTCCGTTTCAACAACGACGCTCTCAACACGCGAAACCCGTTCGGCGAGGCCATCAAGCCGCACTACCAGCGCGAGGACTACAGCATCGACTTCGCGGGACCCATCGCCAAGGGCAAGGCCTCGTTCGCCTTCGACTCCGACTACCGCACCGTCGACGGCAACGACACCATCAACGCGGTGACCCTCGATGAGAATCTCGTGAGCACGCCGTTCGTTCAGACCGTCGTGCGTCCGACGACCCGGCTTTCTTTCTCGCCGCGCATCGACTGGCAGATTTCGGACAAGCAGTCGCTGACCGTGCGGTACTCGCGCTCTGAGAACGAGACGCTCGACAGCGGCATCGGGGACCGCAATCTGCCCTCCCGCGGTTTCGACTCGAAGAACTTCGAGAACAGCGGCGACTTCACCTTGAACAGCATCCTCGGCAGCAAGGTGAACGAAATTCGTATGCGCTTCAGCAAGAGCGGCCGCGATCAGACCGCTCTGGATCCTTCTCCCACCCTGGTGGTGCAGGACTCTTTCACGAGCGGCGGCGCGGCGGTGGGGATTTCCCGCAACGACGGCACGCGCTTCGAACTCACCGACGTGGTCTCCTGGGCGACTCGTAAACACGCGTTCCGCGCGGGCTTCCGGGTTCGCCGCAACACCACCGATGAAACGTCGCGGAACAACTTCGCGGGTGTGGTCACCTTCGCGGGCGGCTCGGGACCCGAACTCGACGCGAACTTCAACCCGATTCCCGGGCCGGGCGGTGTTCCCAACACCGTGACGCTCTCGAGCCTCGAGCGGTATCGCCGCACCCTCGCCCTGCAGGCGCGTGGACTTTCTCCCGCTCAGATCCGCGCTCAGGGTGGCGGCGCCACCCAGTTCCTGGTCGCGGGCGGCAACCCCCTGGCGAACGTGTCGCAGACCGACCTCGGGGTCTTCTTCAACGACGACTGGAAGAAGACCGATCGCCTCGTGCTCGGCCTCGGGCTTCGCGCCGAACTTCAAAACAACATCGACACTCGTTTCGACCTGGCCCCCCGCCTTTCCTTCGCGTACTCGCTGAAGCTCGACAAGGACGGCCGCACCCCCAAGACCGTGACCCGCGGCGGCATCGGCGTCTTCTACGACCGCGTGGGTGAAGGCCTCGTGCTCGACGCCAACCGCTACCTCGGAGGGGGACGCCTCCAGTACCTCGTCACCGACCCCAGCGTCCTCGACGGTATCCGGGTCAGCAATGGCGCGGTCACGAGCGTGCCCACGGTCGAGGCCCTCAATCGCTTCTCCCAGCCCCAGAACACCCGCGTTCTGGACACCGATGTGCGCGCGCCCCGATCGATCCAGGGTTCGCTCTCCCTCGAGCAGCAGCTCGGGAAGTTCACCGGGTCGATGACGGTGATCGCGTCGCGGGGCTCTAACCAGCTCCGCTCCCGCAACATCAACGCGATTCGCGCCGACGGCACACGTCCCCTGGCGGTGCCGGGAGCGGTCTACGCGTATGAGACGACGGGTCGCAACCGCCAGTTCCAGGTGGTCACCGGGCTCGCGACCCGACCCGGGCAGAGAAACTCCTTCTTCCTGCGCTACTTCCTCGGCTGGGCCAAGGGGGACACCGATGGAGCCGGGACGTTCCCGGCGAATCCCACCGACATCGAGGCCGATTGGGGCCGCGCTTCCAGCGACGTGCGCCACCGCGTGATGGCGGGCGGAAACATCCGTGGGCCGTGGGACATCAGCATCGGTCCGATGATCACGATCTCGACCGGACGTCCCTACAACATCACCACCGGCCGGGACCTGAACTTCGACACCGTGTTCTCCGACCGGCCGAGCTTCGGCGTCGCGGGCCAGCCGGGCGTCATCGAGACCGAGTACGGCATGCTCGACACCACCGGTTCCGGCATCATCATTCCGCGGAACTACGGCGATGGGCCGGGTTTCGCGAGCGTCTCGCTTCGCCTCTCCAAGACAATCCCGTTCAAGAAGACGCAGGCCGCGACACCTCAAGGCGGCGGACCGGGCGGCGGCGGGATGGGCGGACCCATGGGCGGCGGGGGCCACGGTCCGGGCGATCGCGGCGGCATGGGTGGCATGCGCGGGGGCGGGGGGCCCGGCCTCACGATCTCGCTCAGTGTGAGCAACCTGCTCGATCGAACCAACGCGAACACGCCGGTCGGAAACCTGACCTCACCCCTCTTCGGTCAGTCGACGTCGCTTGCGGGATTCTTCATGGGCTTTGGCGGCGGTGGTTTCGGCGGCGGCGGTGGCGGCGGCGAGGCCGGCAATCGCCGCATCGAGCTTCAGGCCCGGCTCAACTTCTAAGGCCGAACAAGGCGACCGTTGGCGATGACCCGGGCCACCGGGTTTTCGCCAGGCCGTATGAGATCGAGAAGCCGGTCGGTGTGAAGGATCGCGAGGTCGGCTCGTTTCCCGACTTCGAGGCTGCCCACCTCGTCTTCGAGACCGACGCTCATGGCCCCGCCGATGGTCGCGGCGGACAGCGCCTCCTCGAGAGACAGGCTCATGCCGAAACACGCGAGGGTCATCGCGAAAGGCATCGACGAAGACAGGCCGCCGCCCGGGTTCGTGTCCGATCCAAGGGCGATGGCGACGCCCGCATCGATCATCTTCCTGGCCGGTGCGAACTTAGAGAGCTTCAGGAAGAACGAAGCCGCGGGCATGAGTGTCGCCACAACGCCGGCGCGCGCCATTGCCGCAATGCCCTCATCGGAAACCTGGATCAGATGATCGGCGGAACGCGCGTGGAGTTCGGCGGCAAGCGCCGCGCCGCCCTGGTCTGAGAACTCGTCCGCGTGGATGCGCAACGCCAGCCCCACCGCGGCCGCGGCTTTGAGGATCCTCCGGCTTTCGTCCGTGGTGAAGACGCCGCGTTCGCAGAACACATCCGCGAACTCGGCCAACCGAAGACGAGAGATCTCGGGGATGGCTATGTCGGCCATCTCCTTGATGTAGGCCTCGCGGTCGGCTCGACGATCGAGGGGAACCTCGTGAGCGCCGAGGTACGTGCGCACCACGCGGACGGGATGATCGGCCGCGGCCGCGGTGATGGCCTGAAGCGAGGTCCTCTCCGCTTCGAGGGAAAGGCCGTAGCCGCTCTTCACCTCGGCGGTGGTCGTACCCAAGGAGAGGAGTCGATCGAGCCGGGCCCGGACGAGAACCGTAAGATCGGCCAGCGAAACCGCGCGGGTCGCGGCGACCGTCTTGACGATCCCTCCGCCCTTGGATGAAATCTCCTCATAGGTCGCTCCCGCGAGGCGGGCGCGAATTTCGTCGTCGCGATCACCGGCGTAGGCGAGGTGCGTATGAGCGTCGACGAATCCCGGTATGGCGGCAGCGCCACGGGCATCGATCTCGACCAGATCGGATCGGGTGCGCACCGAAGCGCCGAGGTCGGCATCGAGGCCGACGAAGACGATCCGGCCCCGGTCCGCGGCCACCGCCCCATGACGAAGGATGCTTATGTCCCGGAGCGCCAGACCAAGGCGCGGGCGATCGCCGCGCAGCGTGGCCAGCTGCCCGATATTGCGGACGACGAGATCGGCCTGGGGAAGTTCGTGGCTCATAAGGTTCGCCTGCAGCGGCGCGCGCGATGCTAAGCCCGGCAGAGGCTCCCGCGGTACGATCCATGCGACATGAGACGCTCTTTCCTCAACCGGCCCGTGGCGATTCTCGGGCAGTCGCTGCCCATGGCGTCAATCCTTCTCATCGTCGTGGTGATCCTCGGAAGCGCCTTCCTCGCGTTCTTCGAGCGATCGGGTGTGCCGTCGTTGAGCCTGGCCCTGCTCTCCCCTGCTCTCGTTCTGGGCGGACACGTCTGGCGCCTTGTGACCTGGGGCTTCTTCGAGGGCGATGGCCAGAACCTCGTGTTCGGATCGCTCATGCTCGCGATCTTCGGCCGCGATCTCGCAGGCCTATGGGGCGGCGCAAGGTATCTCATCGTCTGTGCTCTGATCGTGACCGGCGCGGGTTTTCTCACCACCCTGCTGGCTCTTGCGTGGAGCGATGTTCACCGCTCGCAATACCTCTCGATCTGGCCGCTGGCCGACGCCCTGATCGTCGCCTGGGCTCTGCTCTTTCCCAACCGGACGATCCTGTTCATGTTGATGCTGCCCGCGGCGGGCAAGAACCTCCTCTACCTCACCGTGGGCATGACCGCGGTGTTCGCGGTGATGTACGGCTTGTCTAACTTCGCCCCGCATTTCCTCGCCATGGGGCTGATGTACGCCTACATCCGCGGAGGCACGGCGCTCGCCGCGCAGCTCAAGCTGAATCGACTCCTCGCCCCCAAGCGCGGCAATCCGGGCCTGCGTGTCGTGGACGGCGGGAAGAACCCCAACGGATCAGGCTGGGTGCACTAAGTTTCAGGAGGGACGTAAACGGCGCGTGCTACTTCGCTGCGGGAGTCGCCCTCCTGATCAGTTCGAGAGCCTTCGGGTTGCTCGCGTAACCCTCGCGAAGCCCGGCGATTTTGTCCGCGGGTAGCCGGTATCCCGCAGCGATCAGCTCTTCGACTCCCTCGTTTCCCCGGAAGAGACCGAACTCAAAGGCCGTCATGCCGGTCGCGTTCTTCGTATCCACTTTCGCGCCTGCCTTTAGAAGGATCGAGATCGTCTCCCGATCGCAACCCTCGGCCGCCTTCATCAGCGACGTGGTGCCCATCGAATCCGGCAGGTTTACATCGGCGCCCCGGGCCAGGAGCAGCTTCATCGCTTCCTTCAAGGGAGCCGGCGACGGCCGCACGCCCACCTCACACAAACCAAAAGCAATGGCCATGTACAACGGCGGCATCGCGCCCTGCTTCGCGGGGCCGTTGGGAGAAAGGCCAGCGTCCAGGTACGCACGAAGGAGTTCGAGGTCAATCTGCCCCACGAGAGCGGTGTTGATGGAGTCGGGCTCGAACTGTGCGTTTCGCGAACGAAGAAACTCTAGCGCGCGCGCTTCGGCCACACGATCGGGCGCAGGCGCGGGAGCAGCCTTGTTTCCCTCGACTACGAGAGGTGCGGGGGGTACGCTCTTCTTGAGCCCGTCTAGCGCCCTGTTCACACTACGCCGCACGCCTTCCGGATAGGTGGCCGCGGTGAAGGGCGTCAGGACCTTCATCATTTCCGCAGGGTCGAGTTGAAGGCTAACCAGCGTCCTGGCCGCGTCTTCACGAACGCCCCGGTCGGGATCCTCATTGATGACACGAACCAGCACGGGCACGGCGCGCTCGGCGACGAGCCGCTTTCCGGCACCGGATGTCGCCTGAGTCCTGTCGCCGATCGCCTCAATCACCCCAAGCAGCGATCCTCTTGCGCGCGAATCTTTTTCTGTCGCAAGCGCGCGCAGCGGAATGTCGATCTGATCGGAGGCGAGACCGCGCACCCGGCGGAGCGCGCTGATGAGTGCCGCCCGCACCCTCGGTTCGGGATCCTTCTCGAACCGGGCGGCTGCCGGAGCCCATGCGGCAACGCTCTCCGCACTCACCGCGGTGTCTCCGAGGAGTGACAGGATGTCGGGCAACGCATCGACGTCGCTCGTCGAAAGGCGCTCGACCAGAAGTGTTGTCCACCCGTCGGGAAGCGGATCGAAAAGAGCCAGCGCTTTGAGGTACGCCGCGGTCTCACGGCGGGCCGCGCGAGCGGCCTTCAAGAGCGGAGGAATCAGCGCGCGGTCCCGCGTTTCTTCCACGATGTGACCCAGCGCGGCGCGGGCGATCTCGACGTTCGCCTCTCGCGCGGAATGGCCCTGCAGGTCGCGCATCATCGCTTCGCGCGTCGTTCCGCGGGCCTGCTCATCGAGGTAGGCCATCAGAGGCTCGATCAGGCGATCTGCTTGGGCGAGGCCGATCAGGCCGCGCGCTGCGTAGAACCGGGTGCGAGCGACGTCGAACGGGGCGCCAACGTGCTTCGTATCGAGGACGCGTAATCGGGCGGGAGCAAGTTCCTTGTCGCTCACGCGAAACGCGCGATGGAGGGTCTCGGCCGCGTCGGCGACGACATCGGCCTGAGGATCGCCGAGCGCGTTCATCAGGGCCGCACGGGCTGGTTCCGCGGCGTCGCCGAGTGAATCCAGCGTGTACGCGGATTGCCGCCGCACCCGGGCGTCCGCGTCGCCGAGGGCGGTGATGAGAATTGCGACCGCTTCGGGGCGCTTGACGCCCGTCAGTGTCTTGACCGCCTCGATCCGTTTTTCAGCGTCGCGGCTCTTGATGTCTTTCGTCGCGTCCTTGATGGACTCGATACCCCGCTTCTCGATGAGCGCCTGGAGCTCCTCGCTTTGCGCTCCTCCGTGGGTGAGGGAGGTTGCACTCATGGGAGCCAGAACCAGAGCCAGGGCCACCAAAGACAGTTTCACGAGCCACATGCCATTAATCCTCCCGACTCCAACTCTAGAGTTCCACCGATGATATCGCCGATCGGACGCCCGCTTGCCCCCTACCGCTGGCGGACGGTGCTACCGGCTGAGGTGTGTCCTTCTCTGGGCTAAGCCGTCCGCGGCCCGAAGATCGCGGTGCCGACGCGGATGATCGTGGCGCCTTCTTCAATCGCCGCCTCGAAGTCGTGGCTCATGCCCATCGAGAGTTCAGAGCCATCGAGCAGACCCCGCTCGCGAGCCTGATCGCGCAGGGCGCGGAGGCGAGCGAAGTAGGGCCGCACATCGTTTGGGTCTTGAAGGAAAGGCGGAATCGCCATCAGGCCCTCCACGCGAAGGCCCCCGGCGGGGCGAAGCCCTTCGAGGGTCTCGAAGAGCGTGGCCTCGGGCACACCTGACTTCGTGGCCTCACCCGCGAGATCGACCTGGACGAGGACCGGCATGCGGAGGCCCATCTCCACGGCGATTCGACCGACTCGCTCGCCAAGGGCAACGGAGTCGATCGACTGGATCCGCCAGACCGCAGCCACCGCCTTGCGCGCCTTGTTGGACTGAAGGGCGCCGATGAGTTCGAGCCGGAGCGGGTCCGCGGATTCGATCAGGTGCGCAAGCAGCCCCCTCTTCTCTTCGGCTTCCTGAACCCGGTTCTCACCGAAGTGGCGTTGCCCGGCCGCGTACGCGGCTTCGATGGCCGTGGTCGGATGGAACTTGCTCACCGCCACGAGGGCGACCGACGCGGGGTCGCGGCCTGCGCGGCGTACCGCCTCCGCAATGCGACCGCGGATTTCGGCCAGCCGAGCGGCGATATCCAAAGCGAACTCTGTCTCGAGGCTTGAAGGGCCTACTTCTTCTTGAGCGCGGCGATCAGATCCCGAGCGTTGGCCTTGTTCTGTTCGCTGGTCGGATTCAGACTCAGGTACTTCTCGAGGCGCTGGACACACTCGTCGGTCCTGCCCGCGTTGAGCGCGGCGGTGGCGAGGTAGTACTGGACCTCGACGTGCTTGGGGTCGGCGGCCTCGACCTTCGCGAAGGCCTCGGCGGCTTCGCTGTTCTTGCCGCTGTTGAGGAGGGCGAGGCCGAGGTTGAAGAGCTGCTTCGGATCCGCGCCGCCCGCGCTCGCCGACATCACCTCGACCGCCTTGTCCTTGTGACCCTGCGCGGTGTAGATGTTCGAGAGCAGAACGCGCGCGCGTCGGAGTAGTCGGCCTTGATTTCAAGGGCGCGCTTGAGCGTGGTTTCGGCGGCCTCGTAGTCCTTCTTCTGGTACTGGGCGAACGCCTTGTTGTAGTGGGCCTCGGCGAGTGAAGGGTTCTTGAGGATCATCGCGTCAAAGGCGGCGATGGCGCCGTCATGGTCGCCGGCCTGGAGCTTGGCGACCGCCTCTCCAAACACCTTCTGAAGGTCCTCCCCGCCGGTGGCGGCGAGGGCCGCGGCCTTTGCAGAGACGAGTTTCACATCGGGCAGAACCGTGGCTTCACCCAGCGCAACCCGATAGGGCGAGGAGAAGATCTGGAACGTCTCCTTCGTATAGGTGAACTTCCAGTTCCCCGGGCGCAGGCCGATCTGCATGAACTCGCCCTTCTTGTTCGTCTTGCTCTCGAAGGCGAGGGTGACCCCGCCCTGGAACTCCATTTTGACCGCGACGCCTTCGACGGGTGCGCCCTTGTCGTCGAAGATCTTGCCCCGAACCCCGCCGGTCTGGGCGGAGGCGAGGGTGGCTGAGACAAGCAAGGCCGCAAGGGCCAGAAGGGGGCGCTTCATGGGGTTCTCCTGTTCGATACTTTGGACGTACGTAAGCCTACTTTAGACGGATAGATAGGGTATAGGATCGGCCGATCCGGCGCGCTCGAAGGCGGCGAGGCGGAGCCGGCAGCTCTCGCAACCCCCGCAGGCGAGGTCGTTGGCCTCGTAACAGGACCAGGTGAGCGCAAAGGGAACTCCGAGCGCAAGCCCTCTTTGGATGATCTCCGATTTGTTCATCCCGATCACCGGGGTCTCGATGGCGATCCGGGTGTCGGCCCGGGTCCCCAGGCGGATGGCCTCGGCGAAAGCCGCGAAGAAGGCCGGACGGCAGTCGGGATATCCCGAGGAGTCGGCTTCAACCGCACCCACCCAGATCGAGGTGGCGCCCAGGACTTCCGCCCAACTCGTCGAAGCGGCGAGAAGGTGGGCGTTTCGAAACGGAACGTAGGACGTCGGAACAACACCCTCCTCGGGCTCGCCGTGTCGAACCGCGATGGAGCGATCCGTCAGGCTGCTTCCACCGATCTGGCGCAACGATGTGAAGTCGACGACCAGTCGTCTTTCCGTCGGCACGGCGAAGTGCGCGGCGAGCGACTCGAAGCAGGAAAGTTCCCGCGCCTCGGTGCGTTGGCCATAGTTCGCGTGAAGCAGGGCGATCTCGTGACTCTGCTTCGCCAGAGCCGCCGTCACCGCGGAGTCCATGCCTCCGGAGAGACAAACCACCGCGAGCGGCCGAGGCGTCATAGCGCCGCCTCCGCGGCCATCGGCGGTAAGCCCGAGGAACGGACCGCGTTGTCCCGCTCAAAACGTGCGCGGGCCCAGTTGAAGTACGGGAGGGAGAGCGCCGAGAGCACGGTGGCGGTCCCAAAGGCGACGCCGAAACCGAAGCGGTGCACGAGGACCCCGGACAGAATCGACCCGGTGCCGATGCCGACATCAAAGGCCGCGAGGATCCCGCCAAAAGCGCCGCCCCGTCCGCGTTCATCCACGCGTCTCATGATGTAGGCGGTGAAAGCAGGGTGGCAGTTGCCGTAGGCGATGCCGAAGACCATGGCCGCGGCGATCATCATCCCCTTCGTGGTCGCGAAAGACAGGAGGGCGAGACCGAGCGGAATCATCAAGACAAACCAGCGGAACATGCGGACATGGCCGAGCCGGTCGAGAAAGGGCGAGAGGATCGGGCGAGAGAGGAACGTCGTGAAGGCCATGGTGGTGAGAAACACCTCTCGGGGCGCGATCCCCCGCGCGTCGGCGGCGAGGGCGGCGAACGACGTCACGGCTCCGAAGGCGAAACTGTAAAGAAAGAGCGCGGCCGAAATCCGCAGGACGCTGAAGTTCAGGGAGCCCGTGAGCTCGCGCGAGGTGGGCCACCCGGGCGCGCCTTCGTGGCTCTCGTGGATCGACCACGCGATGAGGCCCATCACCACATTCATCACCGCCACCGACAAGCACAGGGTCAGCCACCCATGCTTGTAGATGGCGAAGCCGATGCTCGGGGCCACGGTGACTGCGAGGAGGGACGACATGCCCCAGTATCCAAGACCCTCGGCACGCCGGGCCGCGGGGATGACGCTGGTCACATGGGCCGAGGATGCGAGCAGCAGGCCGGACCAGAAGATCCCGTGAAGCGTCACGAAGACCAGCCTCGGGATGTTGGGAAGCACACCGTAGAGGAGAACGCAGATCGTGATGGCGACCGCACAGATGATCAACTGTTTCCGCCGGCCGATGTGATCCGACAAGGCGCCGGTGAAAAGGGCGGAGAGGCCTGAGGAGTAGGTCAGCAGGCCCATGAAGAGGCCGGCCTCGGTTTCCGTGCCGCCCTCCGCGAGGACCTGGAACGGCACCACCGGAAGCAGCATGAACAGCGAAACGAAGACGCTGAACGAGAACGCCCACATCGTGAGGAACGGCGCGGTGAACAGCGGCTCTTTGGAGGCAGGGGCGGTCATTGAAGGAACCGCGGAGTCTATGACACCGGCTGGCCCTAGCCCCTTCCAACTCTTCGGAACGGACTTCCGTCAAGAGGACAGGAGTCCACCGCTCTGCCGCGCAGACTCCTAGTCGAAGATGGTCTGGAGCGCTTCGTCGAGGGTGCGGACCGCGTGGACCTTGAGGGACGACGGGAAATCCGCGGGGGAAATCGCGCCCCCCGCCGCGGGGATGACGCAGCGCTCAAACCCCATCTGGGCGACTTCGCGAAGGCGGAGCGCGGCCTGGCCGGCCGAGCGCAACTCGCCGCCGAGGCCGATTTCGCCGAACACCGCCGTCTTCTCCGGCACAGGCTTGTTGGTGAACGACGAGATCACGGCCGCCGCGATGCCGAGGTCGACCGCAGGCTCCTCGACTTCCAGACCGCCCACCACACTCACGTGGACATCCTGATCGGCGAGGGGATAACCCGCGCGCTTTTCGAGGACGGCGAGAAGAAGCGACGTACGGTCGCGGTCGAGACCGAGGGCCATGCGGCGCGGCGACCCGAACGACGCGCTCGTGACCAGGGCCTGCACTTCGACCAGCATGGTGCGCGTTCCTTCGACGGTAGCAACCACC
>JANNJB010000445.1:0-3312 GCA_031405615.1 Vicinamibacteria bacterium
GTCGGCCGGGGCCCTGGCTCCGGGCTCGGCAAGACGTCCGGCCGCGGTGAAAAGGGCCAGAAGAGCCGCAGCGGCTTCGCCCGCAAGCCCGGGTTCGAAGGCGGCCAGATGCCGCTGTTCCGCCGCCTCCCGCGGCGCGGCTTCAACAACATCTTCCGGGTCGAATACGCGGTCTTGAACCTTCAGCAGCTCGAACTCTTCCGCGCTGGTTCCACCGTCGGGCCTGACGACTTCTACGCCAAGGGCTTCATCGGCAAGAACGAGACGGGAACGGTCAAGGTTCTCGGCAAGGGCAAGCTCACCAAGGCCCTCACCGTGAAGGCCCACCGCTTCTCGGCGTCGGCCAAGGACGCGATCGAGAAGGCCGGCGGCAAAGCCGAGCTCATCGGCGCCCCGGCCGCGGTCTAAGGCCGTCTTCACCATCTTTCGAACAACGAGTCAAAAGACAAGCACGGTCGAGGCCAGATGAACATATTGCAAAGCCTCCGCAACATTTGGGATGTTCCTGATCTAAGGAAGCGCGTGCTGTTCACGCTTTCCATGCTCGGGATCTATCGCCTGGGCTCCCATATCCCGACGCCTGGAATCAACTCGAAGTCGCTGGTCGAGTTCTTCGAGCAGAACAAGAGCAACATGTTCGGCCTCGTCGACATGTTCTCCGGAGGCAACCTCGGGAACTTCACGATCTTCGCCCTTGGGATCATGCCGTACATCTCGGCCTCGATCATCCTGCAGCTTCTGACCGTGGTGTGGCCGTACCTCGAGCGCATCAGCAAGGAAGGTGAACTCGGCCGCCGCAAGATCACCCAGTACACCCGCTACGGAACCGTCATCCTCGCGATCATCCAGTCCTTCGGCATCGCGATCTGGCTCGAGCGGACCACCCTCACCCAGAACTTCAAGATCGTCGAGGAACCGGGCTGGGGCTTCCGCCTCTTCGCCACCCTCACCATGACCACGGGCACCGCCTTCATCATGTGGCTGGGCGAGCAGATCACCGAGCGCGGCATCGGCAACGGGATGAGTCTCATCATCTTCGCGGGCATCGTGGTCGGCTTCCCGATCGCGGTCATCGACACGGTTTCGAAGATTCAGCGCGACGAGCTTTCGCTCGTCACCGCCCTGATCCTCCTGGCCCTGATGGTGGGGGTCATCGCCCTGATCGTCTTCGTCGAACGCGGGCAGCGACGGCTCACCGTCCAGTACGCCAAGCGCGTGGTCGGCAACAAGATGATGGGCGGCGCGTCCACGCACCTTCCCCTCCGGGTCAACACCTCGGGCGTCATCCCCGTGATCTTCGCCTCCTCGATCATCGCGTTCCCGCAGACCCTCATCCAGATGTTCGCGCCGAACAACGTGTGGATGCAGTCGGTGGCGGAGCAGCTTCGGTGGGGCATGCCGCTGTACAACCTGCTCTACGTCACCTTCATCATCTTCTTCTGCTACTTCTATACCGCGATCGTTTTCAACCCCGAAGACGTGGCCGAGAACATGCGGAAAGCGGGCGGCTTCATTCCCGGCATTCGCCCGGGCAAACGCACTGCCGAGTACCTCGACAAGGTCCTCGGGCGGATCACGTTCGGCGGCGCCATCTACCTCGCGGTCATCGCCTTGCTGCCCGAGTTCCTCATCACCGGTTTCAAGGTGGCGCCCCTGCCCCTGATCGGCCCCTGGCTTGACGCCTTCTTCACCAACAACGGTCTTTCCTGGATCACGGAAGGCCTTGGTTTGAACTTCCTGTTCGGCGGGACCTCGCTCCTCATTGTCGTCGGCGTGGCCATGGATACCGTGGCGCAGATCGAGGCGCAACTCGTCATGCGTCACTACGATGGCTTCACCGGTCGAGGCCGGAGGATTCGTGGGCGTCGCTGATGCCAGGGTCAAGCGTCCTCTGTGTTTCCTCCTTCTGGGCCCTCCGGGCGCCGGGAAAGGGACTCAGTCGGCGATCATCGCGCGCAAGACGGGTGTCGCCCGCATCTCCACCGGGGAAATGTTGAGGGACGCCATCGCCCGCAAGACGCCGCTCGGCGAGCAGGCGGCTCCGCTCATGGACAACGGGAACCTCGTTCCCGATTCCCTGCTCGTGGCCCTGATCGCGGAACGCGTGACCGAGCCCGACTGCACGAACGGCCTACTTCTGGACGGCTTCCCGCGCACCGTCAATCAGGCCGAGGCCCTCGACAAGCTCGTGATCTCCCGCGGCATGGAACTGGTGGTCATGAATTTCGACGTGCCCCGCGCGGTGCTCCTGCGGAGGCTCTCGGGCCGCCGCTGGTGCCCCAACTGCCAGGCCACGTTCCACCTCGAGACCTCGCCTTCCAAGAAGGAAGGCATCTGCGACGTTTGCGGCACAAAGCTGATCCAGCGTGCCGACGACCGCGAAAACGTGGTCGCGAAGCGCCTCGAGGCCTACGAGGCCCAGACGGTTCCGGTCATCCAGCACTACGAGAAGCGGGTTCCCGTCCACCGCGTCGACGGCTACCGCGATGTCGAGGAAGTGTTCGCCGAGATCGAGCAGTATCTGAAGGGAGCCGCGTAGATGACCACGCTCCGCTCCTTCGCCGAGATGGAAACCATGCACCGCGCGTGCAGCATCGTGGTGGAAACCCTCGAGATCCTCGCCGAGAACACCAAACCCGGCGTGACCACGAAAGACCTCGACCTCCTCGCCGCCGAGAACCTCAAGAAGCGCGGGGCGAAGTCGGCCTTCCTCGGCTACCACGGATTTCCGGCGACCCTGTGCGCCTCGGTCAACGACGAGGTGGTCCACGGCATCCCCGGCAAGCGGGTCCTGAACGAGGGCGACATCATCGGCCTCGACTTCGGCGCCATCGTGGACGGCTACTACGGCGACGCCGCGCGTACCGTGGCGGTGGGGAAGATCTCCCCCGAGGCCGAGCGCCTCATGAAGGTGACCAAAGAGTCCCTCGAGCACGCCATCCAAACGGCCTATCCCGGGAAACGTCTCGGCGATCTCGGCCACGCGGTCGAGAGCCACGCGGTCCGGCACGGCTATACCGTGGTTCGCGAGCTGTCCGGCCACGGCATCGGCCGAAAATTACACGAGGATCCCCAGGTTCCCAACTACGGTCCGCCGGGCAAACGCGAGCGGCTGCAGCCCGGGATGTGTCTCGCGCTCGAGCCCATGCTCAACGCGGGACAAGCACCCACGAAGACTCTGGCCGACAACTGGACCGTGGTTACCGCGGACGGATCGCTTTCTGCGCACTACGAGCTTACAATTGCGGTGACGGAACACGGTCCGTGGGTGTTGTCGGAGCCGTATCCCTTCGCGAACAGCGTGCGTCATGC
>JANNJB010000446.1:0-6944 GCA_031405615.1 Vicinamibacteria bacterium
TCATCAGCATGGTCGAACGGAACTTCACTTAAGGGCAGGCGGCTCGGGAGATGGCTGGCTTCAATTCTTCGTCGGACGACCGCGGCGGGCGCAACGCCGGCTCCGGGTACCTCGCCTTCCGTCGCAAGCGGCCGCGCAAGAGCATCGGCGAGATCAACGTGACGCCGCTGGTCGACGTGGTGCTGGTCCTGCTGCTCGTCTTTATGGTGACCGCCCCGATGATGAGCCAGGGCATCGACATCACGCTCCCCACCGCCAACCAGGTCGACAATCAACCCGAGGATCGCCTCACCGTCACCCTCAACGCCGAGGGTCGCGCTTTCCTTGGACAACAGCCTCTCGCCCTCCCTCTTCTGGAAGATCAGATTCGAGCCATCATGGCCGGCCGGCCGACCCAGGTGGTGTACCTCCGCGCCGACGAGAACGTGCGCTACGGCAAAGTGATCGAAGTGGTCGACCTTTTGAAGCGCTGCGGCGTCGAACGTATTGGGTTTGCCTACGAGATACCCAAGGAGGTTCGATGAACGATCCCGTGCTGCGCGTCCTCGCGTCCCGGCAGATGCTGATCGACGACGGGTATTCGAAGAGCCTTCTGCTCTCGGGCGCCGCGCATGCGACATCGTTCTTCGCCATTCTGATCATCGCGCTGCTGACCCCGAAGACGCCGATCATTCGCGTCATCGATGGTTTCGCGGTTCCGCTGCCCCGAGGCGGAGGGGCGCCGAGAGGGGCCGAGCCCGCAGCCACCCGGACGGAGGCCGAGCCCAAGGCCGAGCCGCCGAAGCCGGAGGCCAAGCCGGAGGTCAAAGCCCCGGCACCGGTGAAGCTGATCAAGCCGGAGACCGCCCCCATCAAGAAGGGTGTGGCGCCGGTCGATTTGAAGCGAAGCGTCAAGGAGCCGAAGAACCAGGACTCGCGCGAACGGGCCACCGAGAAGATCACAAAGCCCGAGCCCGCCAAAGCCGCCGCCGCCCCAACCCCAGGCATCGCGCCATCCGCCAGCGGCCTCGACTTCAGCTCACCCGACGAAGGCGTGATCGACGGCACGAACGGACCTGTGGGTCCCCTTGGCTTCTACCTCGCCGGAGTCAAGAACAGGATCTGGGCTACCTGGGCTCGCCAGATCCGTCCGGATTTCACGGGGAGCGTGAAGGTCGCTTTCAAGATCCACCGCGACGGTTCCGTCGATGAGGTCGAGGTGATCCAGACCTCGGGTTCGGCCGCTCTCGATCGACTGGCTGAGCGCGCGGTGATCAGCACGCAGCTTGGCCCCCTTCCAAACGCCTACGACAAGGAGACCCTGGTGGTCCATGCGAACTTCAAACCTTTTTCTTAGCGCGGGCCTGACCCTCGCCATCGTCGCCGGGATCGCCGCCGTAGCGTCCTCCACCCAGGATCCGCCTCCGGTTCTCGACATCGGAGGCACCGCGACGCGCGTGGCCATCGCACCGTGTTCCGCGACCATGGAACCTTTGCGAACGTCCTGCGGAATCGTGCGCGAAGTCTTGAAGGCCGACCTGGAGTTCGAGAACTTCCAACTGATCCCGGAGTCGTTGATGCGTTCCCTTCCTCCGGTCGATCCGAAACTGCCCAACTACCTGGATTGGAAATCCGTCGGCGCGAGCATCCTGGTGACGCTCGAGGCGGTCCAGAACGGAACGGACTTCGCGGTCGAGTCCCGCACGTTTCACGTCGACGGCAAGTCCGCGATCATGAACAAACGCTACGCCGGTCGGGTCGAGCCGGCGAGCGCCAGCACCTTCCGCGCCTTCGCGCACCAGGCCGCCGAAGACATCCTCGGCCTCGCCTCGATCCAGGCGGTCACCAGGACTCGACTCGTGTTCGTGTCCGACCGCGACGCTCCCGTGCGTGGCTCCACTCCCCCGTCGACGGTGAAGGGTCCAAGGACAACCGCTGCGGTATCGGGTCCGCCTCCCGCGCGCGGACGCAAGGAGCTCTACATATCCGACTACGACGGTTTCAATGTCCGCCGCGTGACCGTGAACCACAACATCTCCATCCTTCCCGCGTGGACGCCTGGCGCGAAAGGCCTCATCTACACGTCCTACCGCTCCGGAACACCGCAGATCTTCCTTTCGTGGATCTTCGAAGGCCGGGTGGTCCCGAATGTCACGAGGGAGAGCGCGGACGCTCAAGCGATCGCCCCGGTGGTCTCGCCGGATGGGAAACGGGTGGCGTACAGCGGAGATCGCGGCGGCAATTTCGACATCTGGGTGGCCAACCTCGACGGCACTGGCGCTCGTAACCTCACGGGGACGCTCGCAAACGACACCGCGCCGTGCTGGAGCCCCTCCGGTCTCGAGATCGCTTTCACCTCGGGGCGCAGCGGTTCCGCGCAACTCTGGGTCATGGACCACGAGGGTCTGAATCTGCGCCGTCTTTCAAGCGTCGGCAATTACAACGACGCCTGCGCCTGGAACCCCTCGCGCGAGTTTGCCGAGATCGCGTATTCGTCGCGCCTCGAGGATGGAGGGTTCGAGATCGCCGTCGTCGACCTCGCCACCAACCAGGTCCGCCAACTCACCACCGGACGCGGGAGTTGTGAATACCCCTCGTGGTCCCCGAGCGGGCGGCACCTGACGTTCTCCTGCAACCGTGGAGGCACGTGGCAACTCGCCCAGGTCGATCGTATGGGCAGCCGCCTGAGAACCCTCGCGGTCGGACCTGGAAACAGCCAGCAGGCTGACTGGAGTCAGACTGTTCGCTGACTTTTCGTTTTTCGAGGGGACCTCACCCGGAACCCCCAGCCGATATCATCCCGCCACCACCTCCAAAGGCCAAGAAGATATGACTCTCAAGCTCCCACGCCTTCCCCACCGCAGCCTTCCGCTGGTCGCCGCCTGCCTCCTCGCGATTCCTTCATGGGCGCGCGCCGATAAGAAGGAGTACCTGGCTCTCAGCCAGCAAATCGCCACTCTTCAAGGCCAGGTCGCCGAAGCCGACCAGGCAAGGGCCGAGTCCGCGAAGGAGCTACGTCGGATTGTTGAACTTCTCGTGGAACAGTCCGCCATGATCAAGAAGCTCCAGCAGGATCTGAAGTTCCAGGACGAGCGGACCATGGTTGTGATCAAGGATCAGCAGGAGAGACTTTCGGAGATCTCTGATCGGCTGAAGGCAGCGGCGAGCGCCCAGTCCGCCGCCGCATCCGGGGGCCTTCCCTCCGGGTCGCCCACCCCCGGAACAGGAACGACCGGAGCACCCGCCCTCCCGCCGCGCGATCTTTATCAGCAGGCCTACAGTGACTTTGCGCGAAAGAACTACGACTTGTCCATCCAGGGTTTCATGGAGTATCTCCGCCTCTACCGCGAAACCGACCTCGCCGATAACGCCCAATATTGGATTGGCGAATGCCTCCAGGCCCAGGCGAAGTACGAGGATGCGGTGATCGCCTTCAACGCGCTTCTTCGCGATTTTCCGGCCAGCGACAAGATGCCCGACGCACGGTACAAGAAGGGTGTGGCGCTCGAGGCCCTCGGGCGCAAGTCGCAAGCCATCCTCGAATACCGGTTCGTGGTCGAGCGGTACCCCAACGCACCGGCCGCGCGCCTCGCTCGCGAGAAACTCGGCCAGCCCTGAGGCCCTCGCGTCCCCTTCCAGTCTATCCAAGCCCAATCTCTCTCAAGTCCCAATCTCCCTAAGCTACGACACCAAAAGAACAAGGAAACCAAGAAATGGCCTCAGTCAACAAAGTGACGCTCATCGGAAACGTCGGAAAAGATCCCGAGATCCGCTACACCCAGTCGGGTGAACCCATCGCCAACTTCTCCCTAGCCACCTCCGAGAGCTGGACCGATAAGTCCGGCCAGAAACAAGAAAAGACCGAGTGGCACCGCGTCGAGGTCTTCGGCAAGACCGCCCAGGTCGTGCGCGACTACGTCACCAAGGGAAAGCCCCTCTACGTCGAGGGTTCGATCAAGTACGACGAATACACCGACAAGGACGGCATCAAGCGCAACGTCACGAAGATCCGCGTCAGCGGCTTCAACTCAAGGATCGTTCTGCTCGGTTCTCGCGGCGACGGTGCTCCGCGCGCCGCCAGTCCGGGCGAACCCGGCCCCGGCCCGGCCGACGATTTCCAGGCCTCGGACGAAGACGTTCCGTTCTAGGAGCCTGCGCGGCAGCAGGGGCTCTTGGCCCCAAGGGGCGGCTTCGCGCTCCACCAGACGGCGCTCCGTCCGGGCGTCGAAGGGGCTAGTCGATTTGGCTCAACTCGGTGTGATGCCACACACTAAGCTGCCATAGCCGTTCAGTCGTTTTTCCGCGCAACCAGTTGAACCATCGGACTCCTTGCCCTTTCTCGCCGCGATAGAGACGCTTCCCGCTCCCTTCTCTCACCAACAGACCGAGGTTGGGGCCGCCGTTGTGGCGTGGCTCGAAACAACCCGCGCGGACGTCGACCCGCGCGCGGTTGAACGGCTCTTCGCGCGATCCGGGGTCGGCGCCCGCTCCTCTCTGAAGCCTCTCGACGAAGTCTTCCGTGATGCCACCTTCGCCGAGCGGAACACGATCTATCAGGAAGCCATGATCCAGACCGGGATCGCATTGTCCCGCAAGGCTCTCGACCGGGCGGGGCTGGCCAACGTGGACCTCCTCGTTTCGAGTTCTTGCACCGGGTTCATGATTCCGGCGGTGGACGCCTACGTGGCGAATGCGCTTCGCCTCGGTCCCAGGCTCGTCCGTCTCCCGGTCACCGAGGCGGGTTGCGCGGGCGGCGCGGTTGCACTGGCGCGGGCCGGCGACTATCTGAAGGCCCATCCGCGGGGCGCGGCCCTGGTCCTCGCGATTGAATTCTCTTCGCTCACTTTCCAGGCGCGCGATCCCTCCGCAACGAACATGGTGGCGGCGGCGCTTTTCGCAGATGGTGCGGGCGCCGTCGTTCTTCTCGGCGCCGAGCATCCTGATTCCGCACGGTCCCAGGCCCGGTTCATAAGCGCGGCCAGTTTCTTCATGTCCGACAGCCTCGGGGCCATGGGCTACGATGTTGTCGAGACGGGGTACAAGCTGGTCCTGGACAAGCGCCTCCCGGATTTTCTCCGGGGCCGCCTTCGTCCTATGGTGCTCGAATTCCTTCGTGAGAATGAGGTGCGCTTTGAGGACCTCGCGGCGTTCGCAGTTCACCCCGGAGGACGCAAGGTCATGGACGTCGCCGAGGAGGAACTCGGCCTCTCCCCCGCCCAGCTCGAGCCCTCGAGATCCGTGCTCCGCGACCATGGGAACATGAGTTCCGCGACCATTGTTTTTGTCCTGGAGCGGGTTCTGCGCTCTCTCCCCCCGGACGCCTTCGCCCTCGGCATCGGCTTTGGTCCCGGGTTCGCGATCGAGTTGAGCCTCTGGCGCGGCGTGAGCGCCGTCGCGCGTTGAAGCGCGTCGCACACGCGGGCCTCGCGAGATGAAGATCCACCGCGCCGATGTGCTGGTGATCGGCGGCGGCCCCGCGGGAGCTACCGCGGCGTTTCAACTGGCCTCGGCCGGCATCGGCGTCACCCTTGTCGACCGCGCCCGTTTCCCGCGCGATAAGGTCTGCGGGGAAAGCCTGTCCCCCGGGGCGATCGCCCGGCTGCGGGCGATCGGCATGTGGCCCGCGGTGGGGGCCGGGCCTGAAAGCCCGCTCGCATCGATGCCGGTGCGCGGTATGAAGGTTCGGTCCCCCCGAGGAACGACCTTCTCCGGCGCGTATCGGGACGGAGCCGACGGAACCGGAATCGCGATTCGCCGCACCGTCCTCGACCATTCCCTGCTCGAGCGGGCGCGGGCCCGTGGCGCGCGCATCGTGGAGGCGGTCGAAGTCACGCGGGGTGAGGTCACGCCGGACGGCGGGGCCGCGATCTTCGCCCGCGACACCGGAGGGAAGGCATCCTTGCGCTATGAGGCGAAGCGGGTCATCGTGGCGGACGGACGCCGGAGCTTTCTGGCCCGGCAGCTCGGTTTCATCGAGCCGGAGAATCTCTACCACGAGCGCCGCCGCTTCGCGGTTCGCGCCCACTGCGAGGGCGTCAGCGGCCTCTCCGATTTCGCTGAGATGCAGGTCGGGTGGGGCGGCTACTGCGGGATCGCTCCGCTTTCCGGAACCAGCGCCAATGTCTGCTACGTACTTTTCACCAACCAGCTCGACATGGCACCCGCCAGCATTGAGCAGGACTTTCGTCGGCACATCGAAGGCTTTCCTGGCGTAGCGCACCGGCTCACCCACGCGCGCATCGAAGGCGCCATCCGTGTTGTGGGTCCTCTACGGCTGCGCTCAAGGCGACAGACAAACGGTCCATTCCTGGCCAGCGGCGACACCACGGGCTTCCTTGATCCGTTCACGGGAGAAGGCATCGCGCACGCGATCGCGACGGGTATCCGGGCGGCGGCCGCGGTCGGCGATTCCCTGCAAGGTCGGGCAGGAGCGCTGCGCGCGTACGAGCGGGACGTGCGGTCCCTTCGAAGGATCAAGGGAGCCTCGGCCCTCCTGCTCTACGGCCTGGTATCCCGACACGCGCTCGCCAACGCCGCGGCTGCGGTCTTCGCGCGTGTGCCCCGGCTGGGCGACGCGGTCGTCCGCCTGTTCGGAGACCAGGTCTGACCCCTGTTTTTCTTGATTGAAACCGCGCAGCGAGCGACGAAGGGCAGCAACGGGCCCAAAGCCGCCAGCGCGCCGCTGCAGCCGTGACGCAAATCGAGGCCTACCCATTTCATTTCAGACAACTTTTCATAGCAGGCCATGCGTCTCAAACGCAGCGCGCCAAGCCGTGAGTTTGCGCTCGAAACTCCAGCTGGCATTGGCCGGGCTGGTGGAGGGCAGGCGAATCACGGCCACGCCCAGGCTCAGCGTGATGCGTCGCGCGCGCGCCGACTCCGCGCCGTTGTGGGCAATGGCGCTGAGCCGCGGCGCAGGCGTATGCGGCCACCGGAATGCTCGCCGCCGCGCAGGACTATGCGCT
>JANNJB010000447.1:0-3322 GCA_031405615.1 Vicinamibacteria bacterium
CGCGATACACCTGGACGTGACCGAGGGTGGCGTTTTTCGCGGGGTCGACCACCGCCCGTTCCATGGCGTCGGTCCAGGCCTGGCCTAAAACCATCAAGGCGATGCCGAAAGCGAGGGCGAAGATCGTGAGCGCGGTCCTTCTCCGGTGCCTGGAGAGATTGCGAAAGGCCAGCCGCAGAATGAACGGCGTCGCCGCGCGGGTCGCCACTAGGCCAGCACTCCAACCTGGCCGCCGGTGTGCCAGAAGAGGATCTTGGCGCCCGCGGGGAGGCTCCCCTCGCGCACCAGTGCGATAAGGCCGGCGAGAGCCTTGGCGGTGTACGTGTGATCCACGACGATCGCCTCGCTTCGCGCCAACAGGCGCTGGGCTTCCTTCGAGGCCTCGGTTGGTATGCCGTAACCCTCGCCCACGAAGCGATCCCAAACTTCGGCGGCACGAGGCCTTAAATCGAAGCCCGCCAGATCGAGTACACCTTGTTCCAAAACTTCGACGGTCGCGGCGAGTGCGGCCTGTGGCTCGTCCGCACTCACACCGATCACGCGCATATCGAGACCGGCGAGCGTGACGCCGGCGAGAAGCCCTGCCTGGGTTCCTCCAGACGATGAGGCATGGACGAGGACGTCCGGCCGGTGTCCCTGATCGACCAGCTCCAGAAACCCAAGCGCGAGGCCGACGGCGCCTAGCGGTGTAGAGGCGCCGAGAGGAATCACGAAGGCCTTTTCGCCCTTCGCCTCGAGTTCCACCGCCAATGCACTCATGCGGTTCTGGCGATCAAGCAGTCCAGGCACGAAATGGAGGGTCGCGCCGAAGAGTTCATCGAGCCTGGTGTTGCCGCTGAGACTCACGGGCCGCTCTCCGGATAGAACCACGTGGCACCGCAGACCAAGCCTGGCCGCCGCCGCTGCGGTCGCCCGGCAGTGATTCGACTGGACGCCGCCGCAGGTGATCACGGTGGTGGCTCCCCGACGGAGGGCTTCGGCCATCACCAGCTCGAGTTTGCGGACCTTGTTGCCTCCGAATCCGAATGGAATCGCGTCGTCCCGCTTGATGAAGATCGGCCAGGGAGAGCGGATGGCAGCCTCGAAGCGTTCCAGTCGCTCGACGGGTGTCGGAGCCCCCAGCAGCGGGGCGCGGGGGAGGGCCCGGAGGCGCTCGGAGGGTGGGGCAGGGCTCACGGTCTTTGGCAATCTACCAAGCCCGCCCCGGTATTCGCGGATTCTTGGAGACGGCCGCGTCCATGGCCGGTCGATATACTCCGCCGGCCATGACCCGCCGCGCCGCCATCACCTCGATCGGACGTTATCTGCCGCCCCGGGTCCTCGATAACAAGTACTTCGAGCAGTTCGTGGCTACCAACGACGAATGGATCCGCACCCGGACCGGCATCGTCACCCGCCATCATGCCGAAAAAGGCGTCCCCACTTCCGATCTCGCGACCGCGGCGGCGCGCGAATGCCTGGAGCGCCGGGGGATCGGGGCTGAGGAAATCGATCTCATCATCGTCGCCACCGTGACGCCGGACATGATCTTCCCCGCCACCGCATGTGTGGTCCAGACCAAGCTTGGAGCCTCGAAGGCCTGGGGATTCGATCTTTCCGCCGCGTGCTCGGGGTTTGTCTACGCCCTGGTCGCGGGCGCGCAGTTCATCGAGAGCGGCGCGCACAAGAAGGTCCTGGTGATTGGCGCCGAAGTCATGTCCTCGATTCTCGATCTGAAGGACCGGACCACGAGCGTCCTGTTCGGAGACGGGGCGGGCGCCGTCTTGCTCGAGCCCACTGCCGAGGATGAGGGCCTCATCGCCTTCACCAACGAGGTCGATGGCGAGGGTGCTTGCCACTTGAACATGCCCGGCGGGGGCAGTCTGCATCCGCCGAGCCACGAGACGATCGACAAGCGGATGCATTTCGTGAGACAGGACGGCCAGATCGTTTTCAAGTACGCGGTTCGAAAGATGGCGGAAGCGTCGGTGGCGGCGGTTGCAAAGGCCGGTCTCACGAACGAGGACATTGATCTGTTCATTCCGCACCAGGCGAATATCCGGATCATCGACGCCGCCCAGGCCCGCCTCGGTCTGCCCGATACCAAAGTCATCAAGAACATCTCGAAGTATGGCAACACCACCGCCGCCACGATTCCTCTCGGGATCTACACCGCCCTCGAGGAGAAGCGTCTCATGAAGGGTGACAACCTCCTCATGACCTCCGTGGGCGCCGGTTTCACCGTCGGCTCGGCCATTCTGCGCTGGTCCGATCTCACGCTGTGACGCGCGGGCGTATTACGTCTTGAGCCTGATGGGCCTGCTGGCCTTCATCTTCTGGGCGATCGTCTTTCTCTTCATCTTCCGCCTGGCGAGCATGGTGCTGGGCTCTTTTTTCAGGGGCTTCTCCCAAGGCTCCCGGCCCGTGAAGACCTCTCCAGGCCAGGGTCCGTCGCGCGAGCCTCGTGGTCAGGTTGAAGAGCTGGTGAAGGATCCGATCTGCGGGATCCACACCGCCCGCTCGTCCGCGATCGCAGGGCGTTTCGAGGGCCGCGACGCGTACTTCTGTTCCGAGGAATGCGCCCAGAAGGCGATAGCCGGCTCTTAGGAATTCGTGACCGCCGAAAGGCGCGCCGGGTCGTCATGGCGAGTCGGTTCACGGACTACGTGACTCGAGGCCGCGCGCTCCGTGACTGGAGGGAGAAACTCACGTCGTCATCGCGAGCGACCGGGCGTTTTGCGAGGAGCGAAGCGATCCTCGGCAGGCCTGGTAGCTGTGGCCCGCGTGGGCGGAGCCCAAACGCCGCGCCCCACTCGCGCGTCGTCGGTAGCTGCGGCCAAGGCACCCGGGCGTTCCCTTCGTCTCCGTGGACCGCATGGCGTCCAACTATGCGATGGAGCGAAGCTGCCGCTTCGCCAAGCTTTAGGAGGAGCCTCGCGGTCCACTGCGCTCAGGGAACGGTGCCTTGGTGCAGGTTTATAACTCCGGGAACTACTTCATCGTCCCCTATCAGCCGCTGGGAACATGCTCGTTCAACCAGGCGCTGCAATGCACGGACTGTAACGGCAGCATTTCGGCGCCCATGGCCGGGTGCTGATGCGGGTCGCACCCGTCGGGGCGTAGAGGGCCGCGAGATGGCTTCGTCGGATCCCCCTCGACGGCCTCCTCGCCATGACGACCCGGCGCGCGCGTCGAGCTAGGACTGGACGAGGTCGCCCTTCTTGGCGGCTAGTGAGGCCTTCAAGGCTTCCATGATGTCGATGATCTGCGCGCGCGGCTGTTCCGGCGCCGCGGAGATCTCCTGGCCCTGGATCTTTCGGTCGATCGCGGCCTGCATCCGCTT
>JANNJB010000448.1:0-8807 GCA_031405615.1 Vicinamibacteria bacterium
CGGCAGCGACACCGTCGCGAACGTGGCCATGCTTCCCAACACGAGAATGGACGCCTTGTTCGCAGCCACGGTACAGGCCACCGAAGAAGCCATCCTCAACGCGATGCTCGCCGCGGAGACGATGACGGGAGCCGACGGCGCCCGCGTCGAGGCGCTTCCGCATGACCGACTCCTCGCCGCCCTGCGAAAGTATGCCCGACTAAAATAGCAAGGAGCCACCCCGGGGCTTTCGACCGCTGCTGTGCTCTACCGCGCACCCCAATAACGCGTTGGCGGCGGCGATGAGACCGGCGGCGGCACGCCGTTGATCCAGCGGTCGTACACCCAATCCGTCATGCCCGCGCGAACGGGTTGCACGTTCGGCAAACGCGTGATGGCGGCCTGCGCGCCGGCGAGGCTCCCCACGACGCCCGCTAGACTGATGAGACGAAGGCTGAGGCGATAGCCGTCCTCGAAGTCGTGGGCCCGGACCTGGACGGTCTGCCCGTCGGCGAGCAGCTCCGACCCGGGCAGGAGCGCCGCGTTTCGAGCCTGCGCGGGTTCCTCGAACTTCAGCGCGAAACGATACGGGCCGGGAATCTCGAGGAGCCGCGCCTGGGCGAGAGACTGAACGGCCTCGCGCGCCGCGGTTTCGATGCGCCGCGAAGCCTCGTCCCGCGGCTGAGGTTCGGCCTTGCCGATATTGACCGCGTGCTTGACCACCGCATACTTCGCCCACGGCATCTGGCGACGGATCTGGCGCTCGAGCTGGTCATCGCCGCTCACCATGATCACCGGAATCTTGAGGCGCGCGGCGCCCATCGCGAGGATCATGGTTTCGCTGAACGGGACGCCGCTGACCCGGTACTCAATGTCGATCGACGAGTAGGTGTGGGCGAGGAACCCGCTGCGATTTCCAGCACCGGCATGCATCCCGATCGCGACGATGGCGTCGAACGAGTCGTCGTAGCTGTCCATGTAGATATCGAACGGCGTGCCGCGGTAGTGCATCCTCGCGGGTGCCGTGAGCTGGCTTTCGATCACGTCCGGCTCGTCGCTGTTCCCCGAACCGTGCCCGTCGACGACGACGATCTCGGTGGCCCCGCCGGCCTTCAAGCCGACGATGGCGGCATTCACGTCGGCGGTGAGCGACTGACGGCCCAAACCATAGGCCTCCGGATGTGCGACGGTCGTCTTCTTGTAGTCGTCGGCGCCGGTGATGCCTTCCATGTCGTAGAGAACCAGCACCTTGAGCGCCCGCTGGCCGCGCACGGCAGGGGTGAAGGCCGCCATCACGACCAGCACCGAGAGAATCCCGACTAGGATCTTCATACCGCCTCCGTCCGTTCCGCTGCCGCAACGCGTAGCGCCGACGATTATAGGCCTCGGTGCGACCACGGCCCGACAACGAAGATCCAGCTCATCACAAAACTGGGTCGAGGAACTGAAGGCCAGGGTCGCCGCCGGTCAAGCGAGGTGATCTCGGACTTCGAGACGCAGTTACAAATTCTTGAACATGAAATCCCGCGATTCGCTTGCGGGGCGTTGGTTCTTCGGCGGACAATGTCTCCATGAAACACACCGCCTTGATCCTCACGAGCGCCTTCGCCCTCTCCACGGTCGCGACTCAAGCCGCGACGCCCGTGAACTGGCCGCAGTTCCGGGGCGGAAAGGCGGGAGGGGTCGCCGACGGTTCGACGCTGCCGACGCAGTGGTCCGCGAAGGAGAATGTCGCGTGGGCGGCGGAGATCCCGGGGCATGGGTGGTCATCGCCGATCGTCTGGAAAGACACGGTCATCCTGACCTCCGCGGTCAACACCGGACAGTTCAAGGCGCCCTCGAAGGGGATCTTCGGCAATGACTACGCCGCCGAACTCAAGGCGGCCGGACATTCGGACGAGGAGATCCTGAAGCGGATCACCGCGCGCGACATCGAGCTCACGAAGGAAGCCGAAGAAGTGAGTTACCGGGTCTTCGCCCTCGATTCGAAATCGGGCAAGGTCAAGTGGCAGCATGAAGCCCACAAGGGCCTGCCGCCCGGTGGACGTCACCGCAAGAACACGTACGCGTCGGAGACGCCGGCCACGGATGGCGAGCGGATCTACGCCTCGTTCGGCGGCAACGTGGGCCTCTTCTGCTACACCATGGACGGCAAGCAGCTCTGGAAGAAGACCTGGCCGCCCCAGCCCATCTACCTCGACTTCGGTACGGCGTCTTCGCCCGTGGTCCACAACGGCCGCGTGTATCAGATGCACGACAACGAAGGCGAATCCTTCCTCGTGGCTCTCGACGCGAAGACCGGCGAAGAAGTGTGGAAGACGAGCCGGAGCGGCTTCAAGGCGAGATCTCAGTCCGGCTGGGCGACGCCCTTCATCTGGGAGAACGGCGCGCGCACCGAAGTCATCACCATCGGCAAGGGCCTCGTGATCAGCTACGGCACGGACGGCAAAGAGATCTGGCGTCTCGGCGGCATGACCCAGGCCACACCCAGCCCCATCGCGGGCGACGGCCTTCTCTTCGTGGGCTCAGGCTCGCAGGGTGAAACGAATCGGCCTCTCTTCGCAGTGAAACCCGGCGCCACCGGCGACCTCACCACCGCGAAAGACGCGCCGCTGAACGAACACGTGAGCTGGTTCCTCCCCCGCTTCTCCGCCTACACCTCCTCGCCCATCCTCTATCGCGGCCGGGTCTACGCAGTGAACGACAACGGCATCCTCCAGGTCGCCGATGCGAAATCCGGCAAGGAGATCTACAAGTCGCGCGTGGGGACGGGCAGCGCCACCTTCTCGAGTTCGCCGATCGCGAGCGGGGGCAAGGTCTACCTCCTCAGCGAAGACGGTGACACGTACGTTGTCGAGGCGGGCGATGAGTACAAGGAGGTCGCGAAGAACTCTCTAGGCGAGATGAGTCTCGCGACGCCGGCCGCGGACGCCGAGAGCATCTACGTCCGAACCCTGACCAAGCTGTACCGCCTGAAGGGTAAGGCGTCGAAGTCCTGATCGCCACCGGTTGAGCCGGTCCGCGGCTCCAGGGGGGGCCGCGGACGGTTACCATTGACCGCATGGCTGAGCGTCCCTGGCTGCGGTTTTATGGCGAGGTTCCAAAGAGCCTCGAATACCCCGCGACCACGCTTTACGAGGCGATCGCGGCCACGGCCCGACGCGTGCCCGACGACATCGCCTGGGACTTCCTCGGTTCGACGTCCACCTATCGCGACTTGATCGCGGCCATCGACCGCGCGGCTCTCGGCCTCTCGTCCCTCGGCCTCAGGTCGGCCGACCGAATACTCATCTCGATGCCCACGTCCCCGCCTGGCGTCATCGCCTTCTACGCCGCGAACAAACTGGGCGCGGTGGCGGCGTTGATCCATCCGCTCTCGACCGCGGCCGAGATCACGCACTACATAGACGCCAGCCAGGCGCGGATCGCAGTCGTCCTCGATGCGTTCTTCGGCACCCTCGAAGCCGCGACCCCGAAAACACCGCTCACCGCCATCGTGGTCACGCGGATCCCTGACTATCTCTCGCCGCTCAAGAAGGTTGGCTTCTGGCTGACCAAAGGGCGGAAGATCCGAAGAGTTCCGCCGGACCCGCGTGTGCGATGGTGGTCCGACCTGATGTCTGCGGGCGGAAAGGAACCGCTCTCGAGCCCGACCGCTTCGGTTTCGACCCACGACCCCGCGGCGATCCTTTTCTCGGGCGGCACCACCGGGGAGCCCAAGGGAATCCTGCTCTCGAACCACAACTTCATCGCCGAGAGCCTGCAGGTGGCGGCCTGGGGCGGCATTCAGCGCGGCGAATCGATGCTCGCGATTCTGCCCCTCTTCCACGGTTTCGGCCTTGGGGTGTGCGTGAACGCTGTGATGATGGCGGGAGGCAAGTCGATTCTCGTGCCCACGTTCACGCCGGAGGCCGTGGCGAAACTCCTCCGCACGAAGCGCCCGACCGTGATGGTGGGCGTGCCGACCCTCTTTGACGCGCTCGCGAAGGACAAGACGCTGCGTGGAGCGGATCTGTCGAGCCTGCGCGCGTGCTTCTGCGGCGCGGACACCCTCCCGCGGCCGGTGAAGGAGCGTTTCGAGGCGCTCGTGCGTGACTGCGGCGGCACGGTGAAACTCCTCGAGGGCTACGGCCTCACCGAGGCGGTCTCCGCGATCATGGCCACGCCGCTCACCGAGTATCGCGAAGGATCCATCGGCCTTCCCTTCCCCGACATGGACGCGATGATCTGCGCTTCGGGGACGAACGACGCGGTCGAAGCTGGAGTGGAAGGCGAGATCTGCGTCTCCGGTCCCGCGGTGATGCTCGGTTACCTCAACGACCCCGAAGCCACCGCCCTCACACTCCGCACGCACGCGGATGGACGCGTGTGGCTTCATACCGGCGACATCGGGAAGATGGACGCGGACGGCTTCTTCTACTTCACGAGCCGGCTCAAACGCATGATCGAGTCGTCGGGATTCAACGTCTACCCCGCGCAGGTGGAGGCCGTGCTCTATCGGCATCCGCTCGTGGCCGACGCGTGTGTGGTGGGCGTGCCCGACGAAGCGCAGGTCGAGAGAGTGAAGGCCTACGTGGTGTTGCGCGATCCCGCACTCGCCGGCCCCGAGACTGAAAAGACCCTCATCGCTTACTGCCGCGAGACACTCATCAAGTGGTCGTGCCCGCGCGAGATCGAATTCCGACCCGATCTGCCGAAGACCCGGGTGGGAAAGGTCGACTACCGTGCGCTCGTCGTCGAACATGCGGCGAAACAGTCCGCGGGAAAGGCCTCAGCGTGACTTCAACGACCGCAACTCCCCACGGCGGCGATCGCGTCGCGGAAGCGCTTGCCGCCCACGGTGTGCCGATCATCTTCACCCTGTGCGGCGGCCATATCTCGCCCATCCTCGTGGCTGCGAAAGCTCGCGGCATTCGCATCGTGGACACTCGGGACGAAGTCACCGCGGTCTTCGCGGCCGATGCCACGGCCAGGCTCACCGGAGTGCCCGGCGTCGCCGCGGTCACCGCGGGGCCCGGACTGACGAACACCATCACCGCGCTCAAGAACGCGCAACTCGCGCAGTCGCCGATTCTTCTCATCGGGGGAGCCGCGCCGACCGCTCTCCAGGGCCGGGGCGCGCTTCAGGATATCGACCAGCGTCCCCTGATCGCGCCGCATGTGAAGCTCGTCAGGCAGATCCGCCGGGTGGCCGATCTCGGCCCGGCGGTGAGTGAGGCTCTCGCGGTCGCCCGCGAGGGGATCCCCGGCCCCGTCTTCATCGAGTGCCCGGTCGACCTGCTCTACGAAGAGGCGACGATCCGACAGTGGTACGTCGATGCCTCCGGCAAGGGCACGTCGATTCCCGATCGCGCGCTGCGCTGGTATCTAAACCGCCACGCCTCCCGCCTGTTCGCGGGGTCCTCGGATGTGGGCGCCCCCCGCGTAGAGCACGTGGCCGTTCCTGCGCCTGGTGAGGCAGCGCTGGCGCGGTCCCTCGCTGCCCTTCAGAAAGCCGAGCGTCCGCTCATGGTCATCGGCTCCCAGTCGCTCGCCCAGGCCACGAACGCAGTCCGCCTCGCAGCGGCGGTGACGCGACTCGGCGTGCCGGTCTACCTCTCCGGCATGGCCCGCGGCCTCCTCGGCCGCGACCATCCGCTGCAGATGCGGCACGAGCGGCGGAAGGCCCTGCGCGAATCCGACTGCGTGGTCCTCGCGGGTGTGCCCTGCGACTTCCGGCTCGACTACGGCAAACACGTGAAGCGCAACGCGACCCTCATCGCGGCCAACCGCAGCAGGAAGGAAGCGCGCCTGAATCGCCGGCCGACCATCGCGGCCATCGGCGACGCGGGGTTGTTCATCGAACAGCTCGCGGAGCGCGTGCCCGCCGGCGGGGTTCGCCGCGGCGACTGGATCTCCGCCCTCCGCGAACGCGACCAGACGCGCGAGACCGGGATCGACGCGCAGGCCCGGGGCTCCGCCGACACTCCTTCGGAGCACGTGAATCCCGTGGCCTTCTTTCGCGCGCTCGACCGCGTCGCCGGCGACGCCGCGCTCTTCGTCGCGGACGGAGGCGACTTCGTGGCCACCGCGTCTTACATCCTTCGCCCGCGCGGGCCGCTCACCTGGCTCGACCCCGGTGTTTTCGGCACGCTGGGCGTGGGCGCGGGCTTCGCGCTCGGCGCGTCGCTCGCTCGGCCGGGGGCTGAAGTCTGGCTGCTCTGGGGCGACGGGGCCTCGGGTTACGGTCTGGCCGAGTTCGACAGTTTCGTGCGCCACGGCATCCCGGTCATCGCGGTGGTGGGCAACGACGCGGGCTGGACTCAGATCGCGCGAGAGCAGGTGAAGATGCTCAAGGACGATGTGGGCACGGTCCTCGCCCGGACGGCCTATCACGAGGTGGCCCGGGGCTTCGGAGCGGAAGGGATCGAGGTCAGACGGGCGGACGAGGTTGAAGACGCGTTGCGACGCGCGCGCGCGTTCGCTGCGGCGGGGCGGCCGGTGCTGATCAACGTCTGGCTCGACAAGACCGATTTCCGCGAAGGCTCGATCTCGATGTGACGCCGCCGTAGTTCTGTCGTAGGCGTCATCCCGAGGAGGCATTCGACGCAGACCGACGAGGGATCTCTCACTCCGCGTCGCCGGGTGTAATGTCACACCCACGGTCATGCCCCTCAAGCTCGCGGCTTCGCTGGTAAGCGCCTTTGTCCAGGCGCAGCCCGCACCGCTCCCCGTAGCCGTCGATTGCTCGGTGACCGTCCTCAAGGAGAATCGCGAGAGCGCGCTCGCCCGATTCAAGGCGGGCGAGAAGGCCATCGAGAGTTCGAAGTGGCCGGAAGCCGAAGCCGCCCTTGTCAAAGCCGTGACGCTCGATCCGACCCTGGCGATCGCGCATTATGGACTGGGTCAGACATACATGTCGCTACAACGATTCCAGGATGCCGTGCGTTCGTTCACCCTGGCCCGCGATGCCTTCCTCTGCTTCCCCAGGTCCGCCGAGGACCGCAGGAGCCGAACCGATGAGATCCTCGAACTGCGCGAAGCAGTGAGGGCGCTCGATCAGCGGCGGGTCAAGGACATCGCGGTCAAGTGGAAGGAAGCGAACGGCGACGTGACGACGCCCGGGTCGAAGATGCGGACGATCCGGGACGCGGAACAGCGCCTCGCCGAACTCGAGCGGTCGCTCAAGGACACCGACCCTTCACCTCCGGGCGTGACCTTGGCGCTCGGCGCCGCGCTCTTCCAGACCAATGCGATCGTCGAGGCCGAGGCCGCGTTTCGGGAGGTTCTCGCCCGCGAGCAGGGTTCGGGCGACGCGCACCACAACCTGGCCTTGATCCTGACCATCACCGACCGCCTCGAAGAGGCCGAGCGGGAAATCGCAGCCGCGGAGAAGGCGGGTGTGCCCGTTCATCCGCGGCTGAAGCAGGAATTCGACCGCCGCAAGGCGCTCAAGCCGCGCTGAGCCCGGCGCTCGCAGGCGTGCTGCCGTCTACTTGATAACCTTCGCTTCTTCGATGATCACGGGATAGGCGTATCCGGCGGTGAAGTCGCGGTCGACCCCGACCTTGCCGCGCACGCTCACGATGTCGCCCTTCGCCACCACGGCGTCGGTGGTCACGGTGATGTCGTTGTCGCCCTTCTCCGCGGTGCCCGAACCATCGCGGAGGTGGATCCAGTTCTTGCCCATGATCTCCGCATTGAACTTCACGACCCTGGCTCGAATCACGACTTCCTTGCCGCCGAGTTCCTTGCGCTGGGCCCAGATCTCCGCCACGGTGCGCGCGTCCTTGCCGGTCGCCTTGTCGACCTTGGCGTCACCCAGGATGTCCCCCACCTGCGACGCCGATGCTGCGGCGCTCGAAGTGTCGGGATGTCCGGCGGGAAGCTCGGCGGCCGCGGCCATCGCATCGAGATTCGCGGCGCCTTGGAGGCTGCCGAAGAGGATGTGGTCGAACTTGCGATTCAAGGTCTTGCTCTCGAAGTTCTCCATCCACATCGCGTTTCCGATCGTGATCTCGGCGCCCTTGCTCAGCGTGGTTTGATTCACCGCCGCCCAGGCCTCGCCATTGGCGGTCTTGAGGCGCACGTAGGTGTAAGCGCCCGCGTCCATGGTCTCAAGGACCGACCCGGTGACCGCGGTGGGATCCGCGGCCGTGGCCGCCGTTCTGGCCGGGGCTGGGGGGGCCGCCTTGGCATCGGCGGCGGTGGCGCCCGCTTTGCCGCAGGCTACGAGGAACAGGGGAAGGATGAGGATGGCGATCTTCAGCATGGACAAGGTTTATCACGCCGGGATGGCCGGATCCGCTGATGCATATGCACCAAACCGCGCTCTAAAGGGATCAGCGCTCGCGTTCGAGGAGCTTCACCAGGGCGCCGAGCAGGTCGTTGTCGGTCAGGATTCCCACGAGTTTCCCGTCTTCGAGGACCGGAAGTGCGCCGTACTTGCTCGACCACAGGGTGCGCGCGGCGTCGACCAGAGGCGCATCCGGCGAGGTGGTGATGAGATTCTCGATCATGATGCGGTTGACCGGGGTCGCCTCCATCACCGCGAGGAACTCCTCCTGGGTGTCCGAAAGGGTCGAGGGCTCCGCTCGCTTGAGGTCGCCCTCGGTGAGCAGGCCCACGAGTTTCCCGTCCGCGACGATGGGAATGCGTCGAATGTGTTTGAGGCGCATCAACTGGGCGGCCTCCATCAGGTTCTCTTCCGGCGACAAAGTCACCGGATTGGGCGTCATGACGTCGCGAACGCGAAAATGGGCAGCCACGGAGCCAGAGCCTATCCGATCTTGCGCTTGCCCCAGGTCGGCGGCGGCGGTTCCTTCATCATGCGATCCACCGGCTTCTCC
>JANNJB010000449.1:0-5521 GCA_031405615.1 Vicinamibacteria bacterium
GGGCAATCCGCGGATATGCGGGCACGCGCAGCGTGCCCCTACTGTCCGGGGCGGCCATCGCATGATCCGCATGGTGTTCCGGCCGCGGCTCGTCGAGGCGATCAAGAGCCTCAATCGCGAGACGTTCTTCGCCGACCTCTCCGCCGGTCTCACCGTCGGCATCATCGCCCTCCCCCTCGCCATGGCCTTCGCCATCGGCTCGGGCGTGAAGCCGGAGGCGGGAATCGTCACCGCGATCATCGCCGGCTTCCTGATCTCCGCTCTTGGGGGCACCAACGTCGCGGTAGGCGGACCTACGGGTGCTTTCATCGTCATCGTCTACGGGATCGTCGACCGGTACGGTGTCGCGAACCTGGTGATCTGCACGCTGATGGCGGGCGCGATGCTCATGGCCATGGGCTTCTTCCGCCTCGGCGGTTTGATCAAGTTCGTGCCCCAGCCGGTGATCGTGGGCTTCACCAACGGCATCGCGGTGCTCATCTTCCTCGCTCAGATCCGCGACTTCCTCGGCCTCAAGGTCGAGAAGGTGCCGGCGGAGTTCTTCGCGATGGTGAAAACCCTCGCGGCACACCTCGACACCGCCCACTGGCCGGCGATCGTGATGTCGGTCGGGGGCCTCGTGCTCCTCCGCGCCTGGCCGGTCGCATGGAGACGCACGGCGCCGCCCACCGTGATTCTGCTCATTGCGGCAACCGCGGCGACCGCGCTCTTCGGCCTCCCGGTCGAAACCATCGGATCACGCTTTGGAGGCATCCCGCGCGCGCTGCCCATGCCGTCCCTGCCGGAGTTCACGATCGAGCAGCTTCGCGACCTGATCGTGCCCGCGTTCACCATCGCGCTTCTCGCCGCCATCGAGTCGCTCCTGTGCGCGGTGGTGGCCGACAAGATGACGCACGACAAACACGACGCGAACCAGGAACTCTTGGCCCAGGGCATCGCGAACGTCGCGAGCGGCCTGTTCGGCGGCATCCCCGCCACGGGCGCCATCGCGCGCACCACCGCCAACATCAAGAGCGGCGCGCTCACTCCCATCGCGGGAATGATCCACGCGGTCGTCCTGCTCCTGATCATCCTGATCGCAGCGCCGCTCGCCACGAGTGTGCCGCTTGCCGCCCTCTCGGCCATCCTGATGTCGGTGGCCATCGACATGGGCGAGTGGCGCGTCTTCCGCACCTTCCATCAGCATTCGTTCACGCGCAACCTGAAACTCTTCTCGGTCTTCTTCGTGACCGTGATCTTCGACCTCACCATCGCGGTCGAGCTGGGCATGCTGATCTCCGCGCTGATCCTGATCGCCCACATCGCGGAGGTCACCGAGGTCAAGAGAGTGGGCACGCGCGAACCGGGGATCGCCCACTTTCACGCGTTCGGCTCGCTCTTCTTCGGAGCCGCCGACAAACTCGAGGCGTTGCTCGAGAAGGAACCCGACGAGACCGTGGTCATGCTGGACCTGTCGCATGTGATCTATATGGACACCACTGCGTTCACCGCGCTCGAAACGCTCCACGACCGCCTGGAGAAGCGGCAGCACTCGCTGATCCTCTATGGCGCCCCCGCGCAGCCCGCGCGTGTCCTCCAGGCATTGCTGCCGGTCCTCGGCAAGGAGAATCTCCTCCCTGACCGGGAGGCCGCCTTCCGACGCGCGCGCGTTCTCCTCGGAGAACAGGCCGCGGCGATCGAACGCGCGGCCGTGGAACGGCGGACCGCGACCGCGTAGGGGCTGCCCTTGTGGCTGCCCTTTCCCGGCCGCGCACTCCACAACGCGGAGACGGCCCCGCCCCTGCCGTTGATGTGCGGGGAGGGCACCCACAAGGGGCGCCCCTACTCGAGGGCCTTCAAGAACCTTTCGAAGCGCGGACGGAAGCTGCGCTCGGGGTCGACCGACGCCACGATGCGGGTGGCGCGGCCCAGAATCTCCGACCGGGGAACGAAGCCGAAGAAGCGCGAGTCGAAACTGTTGTCGCGGTTGTCGCCCATGACGACGTACTGTCCGGCGGGGACCGTGACCGGGCCGAACGTGGACGACGATGTCTGACCTTGAGACACTGCGACCAGGTGAGCGCGCCGGTCCACGGTCTCGCGGAGCACGGTGGCGTCGCGATCCCGGGTGGCCGTGTCGTCGTAGAGCGCGGTGGTTCCGTTCACGATGAGCTGGTTGTCCTTGAGCTCGATGCGGTCGCCGGGCACGCCGACCACGCGCTTGAGGAGACGGACGCCGTCGTGAGGGGAGTAGAGAACCACGATGTCGCCGCGGGAGGGATCCGACCACTGGGCGAGCCGGAAGGTCGTGAAGGGCACCTTGAGGTCGTAGGCCACGCGGTTCACGAAGACGCGCTCGCCCTCGAGCACGGTCGGCCGCATCGATCCCGTGGGGACATCGTTCCAGTCCGCCACCGCCGAACGAAACGAGCCGAGGACAAGAGCCACCACCGCGAGCGGGCGCAACCACTCGATCCAGAAATGACGAGCCGCGGCGCGAAATCGTTCCATGTGGTTATGAAGACGGCCTTTGCCGTCCAAAGGTTTCAAAGAACCGCGAGGGCGCGGCGCTCAGGCCGGGCCGATCGCCTCCAACTCGTCGATGAAGGGCAGGTCGGCAGAAGCGCTAAGCACGGCCGGAGGCGACGATTTCCTCCAGCTGCGTCCCCGTCAATGAGCAGGAGAAGTGCTTCGGACCGGTTTGATCGGCGGTGATGAACGGCAGGTTGATCTCGCACGAGCCGGCGGAACGCAGTTCCTCGATGCCGCCGCGAGCACTCTGGGCGATACGGTTCTGCGCCAACGGGTCGTTCGAGAGATCCACTCCGATCTGGTCGCTGGCCGTTTTCACGAGCCAGGCCGAAAGCGCCCTCTCCTCACGCGTGCCTGCTGGGGATCGTCCACTGGCCACGGCCGCGGGGGCGGGGGCGGGGCGATTCCGTGCGTATCTCTCTCCCGTCACAGCTCCCACAGACACGAAGTGTTCGACCGCGGACGCGAGCTCCGCTCCCGTGAATCCCTGCCACCCGGGGATGCTCGCATCCAGATTCACTTTCGTCACCAGATCGATGAACGGGATGCGGATGTTGAAGCCGGGACCGAGCGTCTTGAAGTACCTGCCTAGCCTCACCACCCCGCCGCGGTGGTTCTCGGGAATGATCACAACCGCGCGCGCGATCATGACCAGAAGGAAGATCCCGATCAGGATTACAAAGGGATTCATGAAAGGCATGGGCAACTCTACTGAGAATTCGTTTTGTCGGGGAGGGCGATCCTGGTCGCGAACCCAGGCGTTAGGATGCGCCCTTCATGGCAAACGTCCTTTTCAACGAACGGGCCGACAAGGTCCGCCGCCAGGTTCTCTCCCCCACCGGCTTCTGGCTCTACCTCTGGAAAGAACTCCCCCTCGCCGCCTTCGCAGGTCTGCGCCTCCGCTCCCTCGATGAGGGCGGCTGCACGGTGATCCTCCGAGGCGGCTGGCGGACCCAGAATCCGTTCCGCTCCACGTATTTCGCGGCCCAGGCCATGGCCGCGGAGATGTCCACCGGCGCCCCCGCGATCGCCCTCGTTCGCGGGAGCGAAGCGAAGATTTCGATGCTCGTGACGAGGGTCAGCGGCCGTTTCACGAAGAAGATCTCCGGGGCGTCGCAGTTCACGTTCCGCGATATCGGAGAGATGGCGGAGACCATCGAGCGGGCCGCGCAGACCGGCGAACCCGCGACGTTCCTGGCACGCTCGGTCGGCAAGAACGCGGCTGGCGACGTGGCCTCGGAGTTCGAGGTGGAGTGGAGTTTCAAACGCCGCGATTGAAGGGTTTGCGGGCGGCCGCCAGAGGGCGGCAGAATCGCCTGGAACCAAAGGGCCAGCGCCCTCGTAGTCGCTAGGAACGGGCTCCATGTTTTCCTCCTCCAACCTCGAGGCCTTCCGGATCGCGCTTTCGTCGATCCTCGCTCACAAGCTGCGCTCGTTTCTGACCCTGATCGGCATCATCATCGGCGTCGCTTCGGTGGTGGTGGTCGGCGCGAGCATCTCGGGGCTCAACTCCTACGTGGTCGAGCGCGTCTCCAAAGTCCTTGGCGTCAATCACTTCATGGTGGCGCGGACCGCCGGAAACAACCTCACGGAAGCGCAGTGGGAGAAGATGGATCGTCGCAACAAGCGGATCGACTGGCTCGATGTCGACTGGGTCGAGGGGCATTGCGAGAACTGCGCCGAGGTAGGCGCTCAGTCCAACACGCGGCAGGACCTCAAGAAGGGCAGCGTGGAGCTTCTCGGGACCCAGATTTCCGGGGTCACCGCGAACATGGGTCTCATCGAAGACAAGACGATGGAGGAGGGCCGATTCATCCTCCCCCACGAGGTCGAGAATCCAATGGCCGTCGTCGTCCTGGGGATGGATGTCCGCGACAAGTTCTTCGTGGGCGAAGCTGTCCTCGGTAAGTCCCTGAAGATCCGCGGTCTGGACTTCCGTGTGGTGGGTGTCGAGGCCCGCCGCGGTTCGATGTTCGGGCAATCGCTCGACAATCACGTCTACATTCCGATCAGCACCTTCCAGCGGATGTACGGCCACCGGCCGCAGATGCAACTCCACGGCCTCGCTCCCAACGAGCAACGGTTCGATGCGGCGATCGACGACGCGCGGGTAGCGCTTCGGACCAGGCGCAAACTCCGCGGCAACACCGAGGACAACTTTGGTCTCGTGAACGTGGGCGAGGTGAAAGGAGAGGTGGATCAGTTCACCGGCGCCATCGCCATGGTGGTCACCCCCATCACCCTGATTTCCCTCGTGGTCGGCGGGATCGTGGTCATGAACATCATGCTGGTGAGCGTGAATGAGCGCACGTTCGAGATCGGCCTGCGTAAAGCCCTGGGCGCCCGGCGGAGGGAGATCCTGATTCAGTTCATGATCGAGTCGGCGGTGCTTTGCGCGATCGGCGGCGTGCTGGGTCTGCTTCTCGCGGCGGGACTCTCGGGCGTGGTCCGGGCGGCGACGCCCATCCCCATGACCATCACCAGCGGTTACATAATCCTCTCGCTCTTCGTGTCGAGCGTCGTGGGCCTCATCGCCGGCATCTACCCGGCGTGGCGCGCGTCCCGGCTCGACCCCGTCATCGCTCTCACGAGAACCGCTTGAGGCCATGACTCGCCCCCGCAATCGCTCGTTCGTCACCGCGGAAGCGATGCGCATGGCGCTCGAGAACGTGCGCGCGCACAAACTCCGCAGCTTCCTGACCGTGGTCGGCGTGGTCATCGGCGTGAGCGTCGTCATCGTCATCTCGTCGGTGCTGACCGGGATGCGGAAAAACATCGTCCAGTCGATCGAGGAATACGGCACCAACAACATCTTCGCCTTCCACCTTTCCACCGGGCCGCGCCTCGGCCCCCGCGACCGCGCGGAGTTCCGGCGAAAGCCTCTCCGGCCCGAGGATGGTGTCGCGATCGTGGCGAGCGCTTCCCTCGTCGAGGATGTGGCGAACTCGGCCGGCCTCTGGATCCCCGGCGACAACTCGATCCACTTCAAGGGCGAGAAGTTCCGCGGTCC
>JANNJB010000450.1:0-4657 GCA_031405615.1 Vicinamibacteria bacterium
GTTCACGAGCACTCGACTCGACCATGCAGATGGCCTTCTCGGTGCCGGCGACGAGGAGGTTCAACTCGCTCTTCGTCTTCATCTCGGTGCTGGTGGGGTTGATGTGGCACTGCCCGTCCCAGAAACCAACGCGGACCGCGCCCACCGGCGTGTCGAAGGGGATGTCGGAGATGCAGAGCGAGGCCGAGGCGCCAATCAGGGCCAGAGTATCGGACTCGTTCTCGAGGTCGGCGGACCAGAGGAGCGCGCTGATCTGCGTCTCGCAGCCCCAGCCCTCCGGGAAGAGCGGCCGGAGCGGACGGTCGATCTGGCGGCAGGTGAGGATTTCCTTCTCGTTCTGCCGGCCCTCGCGCTTGAAGAAGCCGCCGGGGATCTTGCCCGCGGCGAAGTTGTTCTCCCGGTAGTCGACGGTGAGAGGCAGGAAGTCGATGCCCGGCTTCGGCTCCTTGGCGGACCCCGCGGCCACGAACACTACGGTGTCGCCCATGCGGATCACCGTGGCGCCGTCGGCCTGCTTGGCCATCCGGCCCGTTTCAATAGTGATCGGCGCGCGGCCGACCTGGATCTCATACCGTTTCATGGCCATTGTGCTTATCTCCGAGCGGCTTTGATTTTCAGAGGATGTGGGGATCGTGAGAGATCCTGGAATCGGCGACGCGCGTGCCTCGACCCTCGATTTCCCGGGGGACCAGGCGATCGGTCAAACACGATGCCCGCCGAAACGGCCGGCGGGCAATCCTGCTTTCTGACTACTTGCGCAGTCCGAGTTTGACGATCAGAGACTGGTAGCGGGACGGCGTCTTCGACTTGAGATAGTCGAGCAGACGACGGCGATGACCGACCATCATGAGAAGCCCGCGGCGCGAATGGTGATCCTTCGCGTGCGTCTTTAAATGTTCGGTCAATTGGCCAATGCGCTCTGATAGAAGCGACACCTGAACCTCCGGAGATCCGGTGTCCGTAGCGTGCGCGCGGTTTCCCTCGATGAGGGTTGTCTTCTTTTCCTTGGTAAGGCTCACGACTCTTTTTGCTCCTCCGAGCCTGCTTTGTTGTTCTTACAGCGTGATTTATCTTCGTTTGGAACTCGGGAGCTTACCACACCGCCTCGACGCTTTAGAACACGCAGAAGGGCTGCAGTCGCGAGCCTTCCGCACGCGCGAGCGCCACCAGATGGTCCGCCCCATCGCAAACCCGAACGCGGCCCGCCCGATCGGCGCGGTTCCCGCCCACGTTGATCGCCCGCCCGAGCCGCAGGCTGGCCGCACCTTCCTCATTCACCGCGACTCTGGGCCAGGTGTCGAGAATCGACGCCATCGGCAGGAGGTTCCTTGCGAGGGAGACTGCGTCCAATGGGTCGAGCGAAACCGCGCGATCCAGACCGGCCGAGCCAGAACGGGTCCGCCTCAGGGCGACGAGGTGCGCGCCCACGCCGAGGGCCCGTCCGAGATCTCGCGCCAGCGCGCGGATGTAGGTGCCGCGGGAACACGCGAACCGGACGGTGGCGACGCCGTCCTCGAGGCCGAGAAGATCGGCGGCATGAACCGACACGCGCACCGGTTTGAGATCGACATCCTCTCCCCGGCGCGCGAGAGCGTAGGCTCGCTCGCCTTTAACCTTCTTGGCGGAGTAAGCGGGAGGAATCTGCTCGATCTCTCCCACGGTTGAGGCGAGAGCCGCAGCCACCGCGTCCCGGGTCACCAGGTCCACCGGGGTCACCTCGCCATGGCGCTCGCCCTCCGCATCGTCGGTGGTGGTCTCGAAACCAAAGCGGATGCCCGCCTCGTACTCTTTCGCGTCCGTGCCTCCCGCTTCCTCGATGTAAGGAATGAGCCTGGTGGCTTTGCCCAGGCACAGCACGAGGACGCCGGTCGCCATCGGGTCGAGCGTGCCCGTGTGTCCAACGCTTCTCGTACCGGCGATGCGACGGACCCGCGCCACCACGTCGTGCGAAGTGAGGCCTGCGGGCTTGTCGACGATGAGCAGGCCGGAAAGCCCGGAATCCGGGGGCGAGGCGCGCTTGCTCAGAGGGACTCCACGCTAGCTCTTGCTGTCGTCGAGGGGGCCGCCCGGAGCATCGACACCCTCGCCGTCCGCGGCCTGGGCCCGGTCTCGAGCCTCGGTCAAAGCCGCGACCTCGTCGGCCTTCCAGCCGGCCATGATCTCGCTCACGCGCTCCGCGTTGTCGAGGCCTTTGTCCTGGACGAACATGATCTCCGGAACCGTGCGCGTGCGCATGCGCTGGGAAAGGAGCTTCCGGACAAAACCGCGGGAGTGATGCAGGGCGCGCATCGACTCGAGCTGAGTCTTGGCGTCTCCCATGGGCGACACGTAGATCTTCGCCACCGACTGGTCCACCGGCATTTCGACCCGGATCACGGTCACGAAACCCAGCCGCGGATCGCGGATCTCACGGGAGATGATCATCGCGACCTCATCGCGGACTCCATCCGCGACCCGCGATTTCCGGTGGTTCACAGCCATTGTCTTTGTTCTCCTGCGCAAACAACGCCCGGGGTTTCCTCGATCTCGCGCAGGACCTGGTCCAGGGTTTTCTCCATCTGGGCGCGTTCGGTGTTCACTCCGACCACGGCCAGGCCCGCGCGCTGCCAGTCGTCCTGATGCGCCACCTCAGCGATCGACACATTGTGGTTCTGACGGACCCGCGCGAGGATCGAACGCAACGGCTGCCGCTTGTCCTTGAGACTCTGCGCGTCCGGCAGGTGCAACGAAATTTCCAGGAGACCGATCACCATTCACTCATCATAGGTTGAGGTGGGGGGCGTTGAACGGCCCCGCCCCCCACGCCCCCGTCGCTCCGGCCCAAATAAATTGGGCCTGCGCTCCCTCAGGGGCATATGGCGGTCAGCGCGTAGGCGGGATTCCTGAGTGGCTCCCCATCCGCGCAACAGTTTCTGGGACATGAAGCGAAGACCACATGTCTGAGGAGAGCGAAGGCCGGATTCACTCCGGCCGAAGCGACGGGGGTGTGGGGGGCTGAGCAGGAAGTCCGTACTGGATTTGCGGCCCCCCACCTAAATTAGAGGGTCTCTCTGTACTTCTCCATGACGAAGAACTCGATGACGTCACCAGGCTTGACGTCGTTGAAGTCGACGATGCCGATGCCGCATTCCGTGCCGGCGCGCACCTCGGAAGCGTCGTCCTTGTGGCGCTTGAGCGAGGCCACCTTGCCGGTATGGATGACGATGTTGTCGCGGAGCAGGCGAACGCTCGCCTGGCGCGTGACCTTGCCGTCGGTGACCATCGAACCCGCGATAGTGCCGATCTTCGAGATCTTGAAGGTCTCCTGAACCTTGGCCGAGCCGAGGACGACTTCCTTGAACGCGGGGGCCAGACGTCCTTCAAGAGCCTTGGTCAGATCGTCGACGACATCGTAGATGATCGTGTAGAGCCGCACTTCGATGTTGTCGCGTTCCGCGAACTCGGCGGCCTTGCGTTCCGGGCGGACGTTGAAACCGACCACGATGCCTTCGGAAGCGGCGGCGAGGAGCACGTCGCCCTCGTTGATCGCGCCCACACCGGAACGAATGATGCGGAGCTTGATCTTCTCCTGCGGGATCTTCTTGAGCTGTTCGCTCAAGGCTTCGACGGAACCCTGAACATCGGCTTTGAGAACCAGAGGCAGTTCGATCGGGCCTTCCGTGCCGCCGCCCGGCTTCGCGATGGCTTCGAGCCGAACCCTCGACTGCAGGGCCAGCTGCTTGTCCTTCATCTTCTGCTGGCGGAAGGAGACGATGGTATGGGCCTTGACCGAGTCCTCGACCACGAAGAGTGAATCGCCGGGTTCCGGCACATCCTCGAGGCCCTGGATCTCGACGGGTGTTGACGGGCCCGCTTCGCGCAGACGTTCACCCCGGTCGTTCATCAGGGCGCGAATGCGGCCGGAGACCGCACCCGCGACGACCACGTCGCCGACGCGCAGGGTCCCGTCCTGGACCAGGATGTTCGCCACCGGACCACGTCCCTTGTCGAGGCGCGATTCGATGACCGTGCCCCGTGCCGGCTTGTCGGGCATGGCCTTGTACTCGCCCATGTCCGCCTGGAGCAGGATCATCTCGAGGAGCTGATCGAGATTCTGTTTCTTCTTGGCCGAGACGTTCACGAAGACGGTCTGACCGCCCCATTCCTCGGGGAGCAGGCCGCGATCGGCAAGCTGCTGGCGAATGCGGTCGGGCTGGGCCTCAGCCTTGTCGATTTTATTGACCGCCACCACGATGGGCACGCCTGCGGCCTTCGCGTGATCGAGGGCTTCGAGAGTCTGGGGCATGACGCCGTCATCCGCCGCCACCACCAGAACGACGATGTCGGTCACGCGGGCGCCGCGCGATCGCATGAGAGTGAAAGCCTCGTGGCCCGGGGTATCGAGGAAGACCACCGCGCGGTCACGCACTTCGATCTTGTAGGCGCCGATGTGCTGAGTGATGCCGCCGTGCTCGCGTTCGGCCACACGCGTCTCGCGAATAGCGTCGAGGAGCGACGTCTTGCCGTGGTCGACATGGCCCATGACCGTGACCACGGGCGCACGCGGAACCGAACCGACGGTGCTCTCCACCTCGCTCTGCTCCAGAACCACTTCTTCTTCGTAGGAACGCACGGTAGCGTCGTAACCGAATTCGCGGCAAACATCCTGCGCGATCTC
>JANNJB010000451.1:0-3222 GCA_031405615.1 Vicinamibacteria bacterium
CTGGACGCCCGACAGCGGCAACAGAGCCGCCCACTCCAGACGAGCCTCCACAACGGCGCTGCGGGCCTCGGCGTTCGACAGCGCCTCGACTCTGGCGAGGATCGCCTCGCGGGCCTGGACCGCGGCATCGAAATCGGCGAGAAGCCGAGCCTCTTCGGCCGGGTCGATCGGGGCGGTGGCTGGGGCCTCCTCCTTGATCTCGGGATCGAATTCGGGCGGAGGTGCTCCACCTTCCTCGTCGTGAGCCGCGGCGCCGAGCCTCGAAAGCGCTTCGCGCGCCACCGGCTTGAGGCGGGCACGCTCGGCGACCCGGGTGAGTGCGGCCTCCGACTCCATCTTCGCCACCGCCGCGGCGCCCGAGTCCTTGAACTCGGTGTGCAGGGCGATGTCGACGAGGAGTTGCTCGTCGTGGTCGTCGATCCGCGCGAAAGCGGCGATGCGGACGTCGTGGGAACGGGCGGTCTTGGCGAGATCGGCAAGGGATTTCGGCCCTTTGATGAAACCGACGGCCCGGGCGCCCACCCCACCCTGGACCTCCTTGGCGATGCGGACGAGCTCGTCGTCGGCGAGGTGACCGCCGATGTCGGCGAACAACGAGGACGCCTCGGGTTCGCTGGAGAGAACCGCTTTGAAAAGACGGTCCTGGGCCTCCTGGCGCACGTGGAGGTCCACATCCGCATTCAGGACCTTCAAGACGAGCGACGAACTCCGCAGCCGGCGCACCGCGACCTGCCGGACTCTCGGGTCGGCATCCTGGGTGGCCAGGCGCTCGATCGAAACCTGGTCGTCCACGGGCCACTCACGCGCCGCTTTCGCGCGCACGTGGGGGTCCGCGTTCTCCAGAGGAGTTTTCTTGCTGGGGGTGTCCGGGGTTGGCATGGGGGAGCGGCCTCTAAACGGCGGGCCGCAGAATCAAGGGTTGAGAGCTTAGCTTCAGAGGCCCCGCGATCCTATCGCGCCGAGGGGATGACCCTCGTCCATCGAGCTTGACTCGGGACCCTGGTTCGGCGGATCCCTCACGCCCCGAGCACTTTCGCAGGCACCCCCTTGCGGCGCGCGTCAAGCGCACCTGACGCGAGTCGGTGGTTTCGCCGCTACGAGGCGCCAGGGGGTGGCAGGAAAAGCCACGGCCCTGCGCGATTTAGGCCGCGGGCCCCGGGTCTGGCACCGGCCTTGCCCTATGGGTCCGCCATGACGTTTCACGGTGGGGGTCCTGGACAACTTGGGAGAGACCAGGGCCCCCGCCACCTCAATCACCCATAACCAAACAACAAACCGAAGGCCAACGACCCGCAAGCCAAAGTCGAGTCCGAAGCCTCAACACAAGGAAAAAAATCATGCGTTTCAACACTGTCAATCGTTTCGTCGCCGCGGCCCTTCTGGCTGCTTTCGTCCTCACCACCGGCCCTGCGTTCGCCGCCGCCCAGGCCCCCGCGGGCAAGGTCAACCTCAACACGGCGACTCTGAGCCAGCTCGAGGACCTTCCCGGCATCGGTCCGGCGCTCGCCGCCCGGATCGTGGAGCACCGCCAGAAGAACGGCGCCTTCAAGTCGGTCGAGGACATCATGGCGGTCAAGGGGATCGGCGAGAAGAACTTCTCGAAGATCCAGACCCACCTGTCCGTGGGCGCGCCCGCGACGCCGCGGGAGACGCCGAAGCAGTAGGCGGTCTTCGTCGGAACTCAGATCGGGGGCGCGGATGAAAAGTCCGCGCCCCCTTTTTTTCTGAGCCCCGACGGGACAAGGAGAACCATCATGAAAACCACCCCTCACCGCTGCGCCTGCTCCGGCTACTCGCTTCTCGAACTGCTCGTTGTCCTCGGCATCATCCTGATCATGGGTGTGGTCGCGCTTCCCAACCTCCTCGGCTTCCGCCAGGAAGCCGCACTCGTGGGCGCGGCCCAGGGCTTCAAGGCTCAGTTCATGCGTGCGCGCTCGGTGGCCACGTCGAAGAACACCCAGACCGCCATCCGTTTCGAGACCGACGCGGACGGAACGCCGATGTATTCCACCTACATCGACGGGAACTTCAATGGCGTCTATTCCGCCGAAATCGCGGCGGGTATAGACACGCGCATCGCCGGACCCTTCAGGCTCGATGCCGGTCAGGCCGGCGTGATCGTGGGCGTCCTGCCTGACGCTCCCGCACCCGATGGCGGCAGACTCGGAACGGAACCCATCCGCTTCGGCAACTCGCGCATGGTTTCGTTCTCCCCGATCGGCACCGGCACGCCGGGCACTTTCTATCTCCGCACGAAGTCGACCATGGCCGGCGTCCGTGTGACCGGCGGCTCAGCGCGGGTCCGGATCATGATTCTCCGCGGCAAGCGCTGGATCGATCGGCAGGGATGAGAAATGAGACCGCGGGATACAAGCCCCACCCTCAAGGTCATGCCGCGGGACCAGGAAACCGAGGTGCCGAGGGATGCCACCGTCCTCGTGGCCGCCCCGCGCCCCGTCGATCACCTCTCGACCTCGGGGGTCCGGGTGCGGACGGAAGATCGGGACGTCGAGGGAGTCCTCGATATGTCGTCGGACGGCCGGATCCTCTTCTGGCGGCCCACCCGGGCACTCGAAGCGCATTCGGAGCATCGGGTAACCATCTCCGGCGTGAAGGACGAACGGGGCGCGCCGTTCGACGAACATACGAGTACGTTCGTGACCGGACTCTTTTCCTACGTCGACCTTCAACTCCTCGCGGAGTGATGCTGATCAGAGGAGTTCGGCGAGGAAGCTGCCGGTGGCCGTGGTCTTGGCGGCGGCGATCTGTTCGGGGGTGCCCGTCGCGAGAATCCGGCCGCCCGCATGGCCGCCCTCCGGGCCCACTTCGATGATCCAGTCCGCGGTCTTGATCACGTCGAGATTGTGCTCGATGACCACGACGGTGTTGCCGGCATCCACGAGACGATTGATGACGCCGAGGAGCTTCTTGATGTCGTCGAAGTGCAGGCCGGTGGTGGGCTCATCGAGGATGTACAACGTGCGGCCGGTCGAGCGCTTCGAAAGCTCGCGCGAAAGCTTGACCCGCTGAGCCTCGCCGCCCGAGAGGGTCGGCGACGACTGGCCGAGGGCAATGTAGCCGAGGCCGACATCCGCGAGTGTGTCGAGCGCTCTCTTGATCTTGGGATGATGCTTGAAGAGTTCGCGGGACTCGTCGACGGTGATGGCCAGGACATCCGCGATCGACTTGCCGTTGTAGGCGACGGTCAGGGTGGCCTCGTTG
>JANNJB010000452.1:0-8256 GCA_031405615.1 Vicinamibacteria bacterium
GGGAGGCGGAGGCCCGCCTGCGCCAGGCTGAAGAGCGGCATCACGAGGCGTTGCGATTGGCCGAAGAACGGGCCGCGGATCTGAGGCGTGAAACGGCGGATGAGGCGGCGCGGCGACTGAGCGCGGAAAGCGCCGAATGGCAATCGCGGTTCGACGCGGCGGCGGCGGTCGCGTCCCTGGAGTCGCAGCGGGTCGAGGCGCACCACGCCGCGGTCGTCGCGCGTCTCGAGGATGAAGTCAGCCGCCTTCGGGGGCAAGGGGAGGTCGCGGCGAAGGGGCATGAAGCGGAAGCAGCGGCGCTTCAACAACGGCTGTCGTTGCTCGAGGGCGAGAAGGTCGCCGCGATGTTCGAGGGCCGCGAGGCTCAAACACGATGGACTGAGCGGGAAGAGGGCTACCGGGAAGCCCTGCGTGCAGCCGAGCATCGCGCCGCCGGTTTGCAGATTGAGCGTAATGAAGAACGCGCGCGCTCGAGCGAGGCGGTGGCCGAAGGGCAGTCGCGACTGGACGCGCTCGCGAGGATTCACTCCAAGGAGGTGGAGGCGCTCGTGGCGCGCATGTCGCTCCTGGAGCGAGAGAAGGCTGCGGCCCTGGGTGAGATCCATGACGCGCAGTCTCGACTCGATCGGCAGGAAGAGGGGCGGCTCGAGAAAGTCGAAGAGGCGGCGCGGTTGACCGCGGCGGTTTCCGAGTGGAAGTCGCGCTTCGATGCGGCCACAGAGGCGCGAGCCCTGGAATTCGATCGGCTCGAGACGGGGCATGGCGTGCACATGGCCCGGCTTCAGGAAGAAATCGCGGAACTCAGGAGGCAAACCCTGGCGGCGGGGGAGCGCCTTTCTGAGCTGGAGCAGGAGAAAGCAGCTTTCCTGGGTGAGCGCAACGATGTCCAGATGAGAATGCGGGAGCTTCAGGAAGACCACCGGGAAAAGGTCGAGGAGGCAGCGCAGCTCAAGGCTGCGCTCACCGAGTGGCAGTCCCGGTTCGAGGCGGCGAGAGAAGGCCAGAAGGGGGTATCCGAGCGCCGGTCTGTGCTTGAGCGCGAGAAAGCCGCGGCCGTCGGTGATCGCGACGACCTGCAGACTCGACTGCGTCAGCTGGAAGAGAGCAACCGCGAGGCGATGCGCGCGGCCGAGCAGCGGGCCACCGCCTTGCAACTCGAAAAGATCGAGGAGGCAGCACGGTTGAACGCGGCGGTCGCTGAGTGGCGCTCGCGTTTCGATGCGACGGCGAAAACAGCAGCCAAGGAATGGCAGCAGCTCGAGGCCAGCCACGCCGCGCTTGTGGCCCGCCTTCAGGAGGACGTTGACCAGCTCAAGATGCAGGGAGAGGCCGCGGCAGAAGGCCATGGAAAGGAGGCGGCGGCGATGATGGAGCGCCTTTCCGGGCTTGAGAGTGAGAAGAACAAGGCGATCGAGAGGTGCTATGAGTTGGAACGCCCACTCTCACAGATGGAGAAGGAAGCCACCCGGGAGTCTCAGCGGCTTGAGACTCGGCACGGAACCGAGGTCAAGGGCCTTCAGGAAGCGTTGACGCTTTCTCGGGAGAAGGCCGAGGCGGCGGCAAGAGATCACGCGAGGGAGGCGGCCATGCTCGCGGAACGCCTCTCGATGTTCGAACGGGAAACGGCCAGAGTGTCGGGCGAACGGGCCGGCATCGAAACTCGCTTGCGGCAGATTGAAGAAGGTCATCGCGAGGCCATGCAACTGGCGGAGGCTCGTCTGGCGGAGGCGGACGCCCGCCTGGGTTCGGCCGAGGCCAGACTGGCCGCCGCCGCGGAGAGCGCGAAGGTGGCATCAAAGGGGGCCACGCAGGCGAGCGAGAGCCTCAGTGCTGCCCTCGAAGCGCGGGTCCTCGAATCAGGCGCTCATTCCAAAGCCGTCGACGCGTGGGAGGCCCATCGGGCTGTGCTCGAGCAACGCATCGCGGAACTGGAGAGTGCCGGTTCGGAGCCGGTGTTTCTGCAACCCATGTCTCGCGACGAGGCGAGTTCGGCGCCGCCAGATGGGGGTCCCCCAGAATGGGACTTTGAGCGGGTCTTCAAGCGCGCCCCCGAGGATGACAAGAACACGCTGCAGGACTGGGTGCGAGGCATCGCGCGCCGCGTGCGCCGCCCCTGAAAGTAGACCTATACGGTCAGCTTCAAGACCGAGTCCGCAAGTCGGAGCCGCGAAACGGACCGGACAGGATCGGACCGGGTTCGGGAACGGGCTGATCGGACTCGGAGCGCCGGGTCCGCAATAGTGGGCCGTTCTCAATCGTCCCAGGAAGTGGTGTGCACACTAGTGCGCTGCCTCGTAAGTTCGCGACACATGGGACCGCCGATGCATCCCCACTCACTTCGTCGCAGAGGCAACCCGGTTCGCGGCCTCCTGCTCGACTTCAGCCGCGCGGGCCTTGCCGGCTCCTCCTTGCGCATGTTCAATGCGCGGCGTCGTCGGCGCCTCGCGATTGGGGCGCCTCGACGGTCGCATGTATCGCGGACCTACGAGGCAGCACACTACTCCTGCGTCGCGGCCTGCGCGAGGTGCTCGGCCGTCAGGTTGAGCGCCCGCGCGAAGCCCGCGATCAGCCGTCCCCCTTCGATGTCGAGACTGAAGAAGGTGAAGTCGCCCAGATCGAGAGTCATGGCCGCGCTCGGATAGCGGTCGCGCCAGATGCTGCGGATCCTTGCCAGGACCTGGGGATCCTCGACCGCGCGCGAGGCGCCGTGGAGGAGGACCCGGGGAGTCTGCAGCGGGTCCCGGTCGGCGCTGTCGGGCTCGGCGACCGCGCCGCTCCAGGGCCGATCGTCACCGAGACCCCCGGTATGCGGGGCGAGACGCGAGGCGTGCACGACCAATCCCGCGAAGTTCGGCGCGGTCAGGAAGGGCAGGAGCCCTACGACGGGCAGCCCATCGACCACCACGCCGAGCGAGAGGAGCCGTTGCTGGCGCAACAAGTCGTGCAATGTGCGCAGGTCGTCGGGATTCATGCGCTGAGGATACGGCCCGAGCCCGGATTGGCCAGGCTCGACCTCTACCACTTCGCTCACCGAAGTCGGCTTTGGCGCGCTGAACGCGCGCCCGGCCGATCACCTCAGGTGGTTCGCAGCGCAGGCGCCGTTCACGAGGGTCACGAGGAGTGGCAACGCCAGGACGGCCCAGCGGAGGCCCGGGACGGCCAGAAGCTCGCCGCCCTCGTCAATGACCACGGCCATCGGCAGCGCATCGACCGCGGTTGCCGTATCCGGATCATCCGGCAGGTAAAGAATGGTCTCTCGCCGCTCGTCGCGAAGCTCGTCCGGATTCGTGGTGGTGCTGGTGAACGTCCGCCGCCCTTGGTCCGGCGTGGCGAACTCGAAGGTCAGCTCCTGCACCACGCGCCCGTTGATGGTCGTGTTCGTCGGCTGCTGGCTCACGAAGGTCGCCTCGGCCACGCGGCCCTCGCGCAGCAGGCGGAGTGTCTGACGTCCCGCGTACAACGAGAACGCGACGAAGCCCGCCGCCAGGGCAGGGAACACGACCGCGACGGCCGCCCCTGGGCCGAACATCGCCTTGCGCATGCCCACGATGCGCGAGAAGTGCGGCCAGGATGGGACGTACTGAACCGGTACCTTCGCACCGACGTCCGGCGCACTGCCCGTCACATAGGACCTCCCGCTCAACCGCGGACCGCCCGGCACCTGATAGGAATAGTCGACCCAGTGGATGCGCGTGTCGTCCTCGCTGGACCTGGTTTCGCCGGTGGCCGTGACCCGCCCGTCGGTCGTCGCGGCGCCGGCCCCGAGGACGATAGGCGCCAACACCTCGGCGTTCATCACGAACCCCCAGAAGATCGGGGTGGTGAAGAGCAGCACGCCCCAGGCGAAGGCGGCCATGCCCCCGAACAAAGCGTTGACGCGCAAGCTCAGTGGAACGGCTCTCGGCGGTTCCGCCAGGCGATCGAAGTTCGGCCGGCTCATCCTTGGCCCTGCATCCTATGGCCTGCAGGTCAAGAATTTGTCTGCGAACTGCCGTGTTGAGAAGACAGGCAGGAGCGCCGTTCCCTCTTCCTTGTAGAGCGCGACAAATCGGGCGCCGTACGTCCCGTCCCCGCCCCACGCCGTGCAGTCGCTCTCGTAGTAGGCGAAGGATCCACCTTTGGCCTCGAAACGGAAGGTTCGGACTGTGGGCTTATCCCCGCACGCACCGGCCGTGTCCTCGCTCAGCGTCAACCCATGCTGAGTGCCCAAGCGGAGCCGGCGCTCAATGCGGACACGCAGCGACGGGTCCCCGATCTCCTTAGTCGTGTAGATCTGGGATTTGTCGGACGCATCATGGGACAAGAACGCAATCCCCGCGGTCGAGGCGGTCTCGGCCACGTACTGAGCAGTGCCGCGTTCGCAGGCAGAGACGATCTCCTCGTCCCCGAACTCTGGGCCCTCTGGCGACTGTGCCGCGCATTTCTTGGCCGCATCAGGCGACCGCGCGAAAACCTTCTGGAATGTCAGGGGGATAGCCTCTCCGCGGGCGGTGATGGCGAAGACCGTCTTTCGCAGCGCCGCCCCATCATGCGGGCGCTCGAGGGGGAGGCGAAATATCGAGGGGCTACTTTGCGCCTGACGAAAGTAGAAGAGTCTGGCGATCGCACCTGAAGGACAGGGCGTGGCGGCAGGCCCAATCTCGGCGAGGGCGATCGTGTCTGACGAAAAGGAGAGCCCTCCCGAGCAGATGAGGCCAACGAGAGCTGCGCGCCGTAGCATCGGACGACAATACCCGAACGGTCGCGCTCTTTCAGTCGGAATCAACCGAGGTTGACCGGGAGCCGAGGCGGCATCCGGGACCCCGAGATTGCTTCCTCGGCGGCCTCCCGATGCCTCGTCGCAATGACGAACGGCGACATCGTGGGGGGGCTCCCGAACGGACCCGAAACGACCCTCGTCCGCGCTAGCCTCGCATCCTCCCAAGAATGCGACAAGGGAGCCGCGTGTTCGTGATCGATCTGGCCAATTCATATCCGTACCTTCGGTGGTAACATTTACCTTGGGCAAGGAATGGCGTGGCGGATACGTCTTCGTGAGCTGGATCGGTGACCACTCGCCGCGGCATGTTCATGTCTACCGGAACGGTCGCTTGGTCCTCAAGTGGGATCTGGACCATCGCAAGGTGATGAAGGGTCGCGAAACGAAGAGACTCATAAGGCTCATCGCCGATCTGGAGAGGGAGCAGCGTCTATGAAGATCAGAGGAATCCTCAACCGCCCTCGCCGTCAGGCTTTTGAAGTCCGGACGGCGCGCGGGAGCTTCGCGTTTCCCTACGACCGATGCACGCCGGAGCCGAGGACCGGCGATGCGGTCAAAACCGTCTCTATCGACGACGACACGGGGCGCGAGACGTTCAGTTACACGCTCGAGTCCGGCAAGACGGGAGTGATTCATGTCGAGAAGGTTCTCGACCACAACGAGGAGCCTGCCTACATGCATCAGGCCTTGCTCTACCGTCTCACCCTGGATGCCTTGGCCAAGCTCGAAGCGAGTCCTCTTGCGAAGCGTGAGGTTGGGCGCCGCCTTGGCACCTCCCCCTCGCAGCTCTATCGGCTACTTGATCCCACGAATACCCGAAAGTCGGTGGATCGGATGCTCGGTCTGCTTCGAGTGCTGGGTTGCGAAGTCGACATCGTCGTTCGCCCGCGTGCAGCCTGACTGCGAGGGCGGGCCTATCTCCGCCTTCTCGCTTTAACCCAGTGGGGCAGGACGAACAGGTACATGCCCGTGAGCCACATGCCGAGGAGCAGAACCCCGGACGGGAAGAAGATCCACAACTTGGCGGCGTCGTGGAACCACGAGCCGTCGTGGATGCCTTCGATGAGGTCGGACCGCCGATAGGCGACCTGGAGGGTTTCACCGGTCGCGGAATGGAGCTGCAGCTCCCAGTGGTTTTGGGCACTCACCTTCACGAGCCCTCGGTCCGGGCGGATGTCGATGCGCGCGATGTCGTCCCACGATCGCACTTGAAGCGCCGGAGCGGCCATCGCGGCCTGGAGGATCTGGTCGCCGGTGATCGCGAACTCGCGGGCCCCGGTCTTCACTTCCGTCGGCTGAATCCACGCGATCTCCTTCTTGAGCTGCAGCAACACGCCGGTGCAGATGATCACTGCGATCGGCAAGGCGATAACGAGCGAGCCCCAATAGTGAAGTTTGCGGAGCAGTGTCGGAAGGACCATCCCGAAAGCCTCCCACGGGGGCGCTGGTACTACCAGCCTTCGTAGCGGCTACCCTGCAAGGGCCGTGAGGGCGCGAACGCCGCGGCGCATCGAGAAGTAGAAGACACCCACGGAGAGTGAGAAGGCGCCGATCACGCCCGCGGCCATCGCGAGCTGACGTGGGCCCGGGATGGGTCGGTCGCGGAACTCGTAGAAGAGGAAGATCGACGTGGGCCAGGCGAGCAGGGCGATCTCGATGCAGATGAAGGCCACCGCGGTGACCATGAAGACGACGCCGCCGTAAGAGCCCGCGATCTGGTTCACGTTCTCCGCCCCGAAACGCGGGTATTGCGCGCCGAGGCCCGCGGCGAGGCCCACGAGCGCAAGCGACATGAAGACGATGGCCACCGCGGTCAGCACCTTGAGGAAAGGATGCACGCCCAGCATCTCGTTGGCCACGATGGTCAGGAACGTCGCGAAGAAGACGATGGGCACGAAGCCCGTGACGAACTTCGACCAGAGGAAGGAACTCATCGACACCGGCGAGGTGCGGACGATCCAGAACGACGTGCCCTCCATCGACACCGCGGGGAAGACGAAGCGCACCGCGATCGACGACAGCACGAACGATGCCATGGCGAGGTTGACGAAAGCGTAGGCGTTCCGGAGCACCCGGCCCATGTTCGGCACCCGCTCGAGGTCGAGGACCGTGAAGTTGTAGAGGTACACCGCCACCAGGGCGACGAGCAACAGGAGCTGCGACCACTGCGTGGAGTCGCGCATGAAGGTCTTCACGTCTTTGAGCAGGAGGCTGCGCGACGATGTCGAAACCGGCAGCCAGCCCGCGATGGTGTCCATGAAGGCCAGCCTGGAGAAGCGAGCCTTGCGCGCCTCCTGCGACTTCGAGAAGCCCTCGAAGTACAAGGCGCCATATGCCATGCGCGCGATCACCGTCGAGGCCAGAGCGGTGGTCCACAAAGCGATGAGGTAAAGCCAGCCGGTGCGGTTGAGGAGCGGCGCGAACATCGCTTCGCCGGCCCAGAACGACGGCAGCAGAGGCGTGATGGGCGATTGGAGGGTGGCGAAGAACGCCGTGACGTCGGGCAGGGATCGAACGGAAAGCAGGCGCTCGGGCCGGATGAAGCGGAGCAGCATGACAATCGCCACCGCGAAGAGCAGTCCGGTGAGCATCAGGATGTCGCGCGCCCGCTTGGCCGGGAACACGTTCACCAGCATCAGCGTCACCACGCACCCAAACGCCACCGGGATGATCACGAACGGCGCCATCACCAGGGGCACGGTGAAGTAATACGAAGCCGGGGCGCAGCGCGCAAGGCCGATGCCGAGCAGCACCGGTGTGAGGAAAGCGAGGACCATCCATGACGACTGCAGCACGGTTCGCGCGTACCGCGAGTAGAAGAGGCGCGTCGCCGGGATGGGTGCGGCGAGCAGCAGTTTGAGGTCGTCGGAGAGGAAGAAGGTGGAGAGCGACGTGACGAGCGCGGAAAACGCGAGGAAGGAAAGGAAGGTCAGGAACAGCCACGAGAGGCCGAGCCGCAGCAGGTATTCGCCCAGCTCTTCGTAGTCGCTGAGCTGCCAGGTAAGCCAGAACGACACCGCGAAGAGGGTGACGCCGACCCCGATGGCGATCGCGCCGAACACCACGCTGCGGATGCCGTCGCCCTTCTCCCGCCGCTTCGCCCGGTTGGCGGTGCCGAGGAACGTCGGCAGGAGCAGGTAGGGGAAGCCCTTGTTGAAACTCGAGGGCGCCGTGGCGGTCATGAGCGGTGGATTCTACGTGCGCGTGGCGTGCGGAGAGGCTGATATGGTCCGGTCATTCCATGAGCGACGAGAAGAATCGCGACGACAAAGGCGCTGAGAACCAGAGGACGCTCGAGCCTGGCATCGTTCTCGATCTCAAAAACCGGCTGACCTACGCGGGCTACCTCAAGCTGGACGAACTGCTCGATGCTCAGCATCCCGGAGTTGGAAGTCTTCGTCGGCACCGTGGCTTACACGCCTTACAAGACTCCGGGCAGCCCGGAGATCGCCGCCGAAATTTACCCGCTCGCGCCGAAGCATCAGTCCATCCTCATG
>JANNJB010000453.1:0-3801 GCA_031405615.1 Vicinamibacteria bacterium
CGGCACAAGCTCGCCGCGGGTGCGAAGCAGGGGCGGGCGCCCCACCACGAGGTGAAGGTCGGAGGCTCCGCCTTCGATCATTTTCCGAAGCAGCCGTTCGAGTTCCATCATGGCTACTTCACCTCCGGCTTGACCGGCGGGCGGGGAACGGCTCCCGCGGGAGGCACACCGGGTCTGGCCGGGGCGCCCGGAGGACCGGGGGGACGCGGCGGCACAGCGCCTGGGGGCCGCGGGGCTACAGCACCCGCCGGCGCGGCCGGGCGCGGCGCACCCGCGGCCGGAGCACCAGGGGCGACGGGTCGGGCGGGAGTGGCCGGAGCCCCCGGCGCGGCGGGACGAGCCGGTACAGCCGGAGCGCCTGCGGTGGGCGACGCGGCCGGGGCGGCCGCTGCGGGAAGCGGCGGAAATGCCTTCGCGTTCAGGGCGTTCTTGTGCGCGGTTTCGAGGCTGATGGTTCCGGCCTTGAGCAGTTCGAGCAGCGAATCGTCCATCGTGCGCAGCCCCTGGCTCTTCCCCATCTGCATGATGTTCGGGATCTGGAACGTCTTCCCATCCTTGATGAGGTTCGCGAGCTGCGTGCTGCCAAGGAGCAGTTCGTAAGCGAGGGCCATGCCCGTGCCGTCAGCGCGCGGCAGGAGGCGCTGCGAGAAGACGGCCTTGAGCGACTCGCCGAGCATCGCGCGAATCTGGTTCTGCTGGGCCGCCGGGTACGAGTCGATGACCTTGTCGATGGTCTTGTGAGCCGACGAAGTGTTCATCGACCCGATGACGAGGTGGCCGGTTTCAGAAGCGCTGATCGCGAGCGAGATGGTCTCGAGGTCGCGCAGTTCGCCGACCATGATCACGTCAGGGTCTTCGCGAAGAGCGGCTTTGAGGGCATTCCCGTAGGACTTGGTGTGGGTGTTGAGTTCGCGCTGGTTCACCGCGCCCATCTTGATGGGGTGGACGAACTCGATCGGGTCCTCGGCGGTCAGCACGTGGTGGGCGGCGTGGGTGTTGATGAGGTCCACCATCGCCGCGAGGGTGGTGGATTTGCCCGAACCCGCGGAGCCGGTCACGAGGATCAGTCCCTGATGGTTCTCGCAGACCTTCTTCATGATCTCGGGAATGCCGAGTTCCGCGAAGCCGGGGAGAATCGTCCTGATCACGCGGAAGCAGGCGTCGAGCCCCTTCCTCTGCTGGAAGGCGTTGGACCGGAAGCGCGCGAGGCCGGGAATCTCGTACGCGAAATCGATCTCCCAGTCGGCCGCGAGCTTCTCGCGCTGCTCCGGGGTGAGGATTTCGTTGACGAGCTTGGAGGTCTGGTCGGCGGTGAGCGGCTGGTACGGGAGCTTCTTCAACTCCCCGAACTGCCGCAGGATCGGGGGCATGCCCACCGAGAGGTGGAGGTCACTCGCCTTTTGATCCACCGCGACTTTGAGAAGGACGTCGATACTGGCCATCGGTTCTTTGTGATCTCCGTAAGAGGGGGCAATACCTTACCCCGATCCGGGGCTGGGCGAGGTCAGGACCGCGTGTCGTAGTCCACGAGCCGGCGGATCACTTCGCCCTCCGGCCACGGCACGAACCGATACGTCCACAGACCCTTGCGGAAGGTTCCCGGAGGATCGACACGGACGAGCCGGAATATCCGATCCTCGAAACGAAGGCCCATCCCGGCCGTCCAACCTTCCTTCTCGCCGGCGGCGGCGAGAACCAGGGCCCATTCCGCGGCTCCACTCTCCGCCTGCATCACACTGTCGCCCGAGGGAAGCCTGCGCGGGCGCGTCGCCGTGCCCGTCCGGGGCAGGCGAAGCTCCTCGGCCAGAAGCGCCGCGGTCGCGAATCGCCGCGAGGGCTCTTTCTCGAGGCACTTCAGCACCACCCGGTCCAGCCAGGGCGGCAGGTCGGGCCGGGACACGCTCGGCGCGGGCGGCGCTTCCTTGAGGTGCTTCATCGCCATGCTCATCACCGACGAGGCGCTGAAGGGCGCGCTTCCGGTCAGGATCTCGAAGAGGACAACGCCGAGCGAATAGACGTCGGTGCGGCTGTCCACCGTGCGCGCATCGAACTGCTCGGGCGACATGTAGGCGGGCGTGCCCACGAACTCGCCGGTCTGGGTGACGCGCTCGACGTCGATGCCCTCGGGCCGCGCGAGACCGAAGTCGACGAGCCGGATCGAGCCATCGTCCCCGACCATGATGTTCGCGGGCTTCACGTCGCGATGAACAACACCCTCGGCGTGCGCGGCGGCGAGTGCATCGGCGACCACGGCGGCGAGCGCAACCGCATCCTTCACCGGGAAGAGGCCCCGCCTGCGCAGTTCCATGCGAAGGTCCTGGCCGCGCACGATCTCACACACGAAATAGAGGTGGGAACCCTCGACTCCGTGATCGAAGATCGCGGGGATGGCGGGATGGCGCAGCTTCGTGAGTACCGCGATCTCACGGCGAAACCGGTCGAGGCCCTTGGACTGGCTCCCCGCGTCGCGGCGGAGGATCTTGAGCGCGAGGTCACGCTCGCCAACGGTGTCGCGCACACGATAGACGTCGCCCATGCCGCCTTTGCCGAGCAGCTCCTCGATGCGATAGCGCCCTGCGAACATCGGGGTCCGCGCGGGGTCGAACTCCACGCTCGACGTGGTCTGGGCGAGCGCGAGCGTGGGCGCGTCGCCAGACGGCGCCATGGTCACCGCGGACAGCCCGCACAGCGGGCAGTCGTGACCCATCTCCGCGTTGTCGAAACCGCAGGACTCGCAAGTACGCCCGATCCGAACCGCCATTGCCGTCAATCGTACAGCGGGAGCCGCGCCTCTCGACGAGAACCTCTTCGGTGAGCCGTTCCGTGCGACGGAGTGCCTACCCCGGGGGGAGTTACTCACGTCACCCCCGCGAAAGCGGGGGCCTGGCGCGAACTCCCGTTTCCGGCCGCGAGATTCGCGGAAACTCGCAGGGTCCATGGAGCCGGGTTGACTCATATCAATGAGTCACCCATACTCACTCTATGAGCACACGCCTGCAGGTCCTAGTGGAAGATTCGGAGCTGCGTGAGATCCAACGCGTCGCACGGGCGCAGCGCATGACCGTGGCGGAGTGGGTTCGACAGGCCCTGCGTCAGGCTCGGCGTCAATCGCCCAGTGCAGCCACCGGCAAGAAGCTGGACGTCGTCCGCGCCGCCAGCAGGTACGCCTACCCCACGGCGGACATCGCAACGATGCTCCACGAAATCGAAGGCGGATACTCGGGCGGCAATCAAGAGTGATCTTCATCGACTCCAACATTCCCATGTACCTCGTGGGCGCCATGCATCCCCACAAGCGCGACGCTCAGAGGATTCTCGAGCGTTGCGTCTCCGACCAGGAGCGCCTCGTGACGGATGCCGAGGTTCTGCAGGAAATCCTGCATCGGTACGCTGCCATCGAACGGCGAGACGCAATACAGCCCGCCTTCGATGCGCTCCTCGGCTTGGTGGACGAGGTCTTTCCCGTCAATCTCGAAGCTGTCAACCGCGCGCGCACCGTGCTCCTCGGTCATACCACTCTCTCCGCACGGGACGCCATTCACCTGGCGGTGATGGAGCACCAGGGGGTTAGCCGGATCCTGACTTTCGACACCGGGTTCGACGGCTTTCCCGGGATCACGCGTGTCATGACCTGACCCAAGCCAATTGGACACCCACGTCACCCCGGCGCAGGCCGGGGCCTAGCGCGAAGCCCCTTTTCCAGCCGCGAGATTCACGCCGACCGCGATAGTCGAACCGTGCCCGAACCCGTTACCGTCTCGAGGTTGTGGACGAGATCCGCGGTGAGCTTCACGCGCAGTT
>JANNJB010000454.1:0-2181 GCA_031405615.1 Vicinamibacteria bacterium
GGCGGGGCGAACGACCGGTTTCATGTTCATTCGCGGAAGAGTCTAACGGGGTTGGGAGGTCCCACGGCCACCCGCTACCATGACCCTCGTGCCGGGTCAGAAGCTCCTCTCCATCGTGATTCCGGCCTGGAACGAAGCCGCCACCATCGGCGACGTGGTTGCCGAGGCGCGTGAAGCGCAAAAGGACCTGTCTGAGGGCGTGGTCGAAGTGCTGGTGGTGGACAACGGGTCCACCGACGACACGGCCGATCGGGCCCGCCGCGCCGGCGCCGTCGTGGTCACTGAACCTGGCCGCGGGTACGGTCGCGCCTGCCTCAGCGGAATCGCGGCCCTGCCGCCGAGCGATGTTGTTCTCTTCATGGATGGCGATGGCAGCGACAATCCATCGGAGATCCCATCGCTGATCGCGCCGATCGTTCGAGGTGACGCCGATCTGGTCATCGGCTCTCGCGAACTCGGCGTGTCCGAGAAGGGCGCCCACCCCTGGCACGCGGTGGCGGGCACGCGGCTGTGCGTCGCGCTCATGAACCTGTTGATCGGTACCAGGGCAACCGACCTCGGCCCGTTCCGCGCGATCCGCGCAAGCGCGCTTGCCGGCCTCGGCATGGAGGACGCGACCTTCGGCTGGACCACGGAGATGCAGATCAAGGCACACCGAGCCGGGCTTCGCATGATGGAAGTCCCGGTCAACTACCGCTGCCGCAGGGGAGGAGAGAGCAAGATCAGCGGCTCCTGGCCCGCAAGCGTGCGCGCCGGCTCGCGGATTCTCGGGATGATCGTGAAAAGGGCCTTCATCCCCGCGGTCATCGAAAATTCGCGGAAGCTCACGGACAATTCCCCCTAGCCAGGGACCCGAACCGGCGCCGGCCGGGATTACGCTTCAGACCTCTCCCTCGAATTCTCTGGAGTTTCCATGCCGGAAAACGAAATCGAGGTTCCCCGCGGCCAGCCGCTGCGTCTCCTGGACCGCCTGCGCCAGGCCATCCGGGCCCGCCACCTCAGCGAACGAACGGAGGAGGCCTACGTCTACTGGACGCGCAAGTTCATCCTCTTCCACGGAAGGCGTCACCCGGACCGCATGGGTTCTTCCGAAATCAAATTGTTCCTGACCTACCTGGCGCTCAACCGCAAGGTGGGCCCCTCCACCCAGAACCAGGCCCTCGACGCGCTGCTCTTTCTGTATCGCCGGGTTCTCGGCCGCGATCTGGATGCGCCTCTCGATCTCATTCGAGCCAAACGTGCCTTTCGTCTGCCCGTAGTGCTGAGCCCCGCGGAGATCGCCGCAATCCTCAGGCGCCTCGACGGCCCCGCGTACCTCGCGGTCGCCCTGATGTACGCGTCCGGCCTTCGCGTCCTCGAGTGCCTCCGGCTCCGCGTGCAGGACCTCGATTTCGAAGGCGGGGAGATCGTGGTCCGTCAGGGAAAGGGGCAGAAGGATCGCCGCACCCTGCTCGCCAAAGACATGGCGCCGATGCTGCGCGAACACCTGGCACGCCTTCAGCACCAGCATACGGAGGACTTGTGCCTGGGGCTTGGCGGGGTTCATCTCCCCGAGGCGGTTTCCCGCAGGTATCCAAACGCCGGCATCGAATGGAGGTGGCAGTGGATATTCCCGGGCGCGCATCCGCCGAGCGGAGACCCGAGAGGCCGCCGTCCCCTGCACAAGAGTGGAATCCAGCGAGCCTTTAACCGGGCCCTCAAACAAGCGGGCGTGGTGAAGGAAGCGTCGTGCCACAGCCTTCGACATTCGTTCGCCACTCACCTCGCCGACAACGGGTGCGACATCCGCACGATCCAGGAGCTTCTCGGCCACAAAGACGTCGCAACCACGATGATTTACACTCGTCGCCGCAGCCATGGAGAACGACTCCCGAGCCCGCTCGACGGAATCTCCGTCGAGTCTCTTAACTTCCGGTTGCGACCCTATTTGCGATAGATCGAGCGTTCTAGTTCGGTTCGGCTGGACCGCGGTGAAGGGAAGGAAGTGATGAGAGATCAGGCACTTGTGAGGGACTTGGCCGACGCGCCTCGCCGGGATAGATCGACACACCTGCGACACCGGCAGGATTGGGTCGCTCGACCCAATTGGTACCAGGATTGCGCCGTAGTAGAAGCGGACGATGTGGCGATCGGCTCGAGCCCGGAGGGTCTTGCCGATCAAGCGCGTCGGCAGCGAGTAGA
>JANNJB010000455.1:0-16558 GCA_031405615.1 Vicinamibacteria bacterium
GGCGGCTACGGTGCGGGCGGTGGTGCTGGCGGTGGCGGCCGTCCCTACGGTGGTGGCGGTGGTGGTGGGGAACGCAAAGGTTCCCGCCGCAACGTGCGCGCCCAGAAGCGCGGATTCTAAGAGCGCGCGCCCCGTCTGGGCGAGCGTAGGGGCACCCCTGGTGGGTGCCCTTTCATTTTGCCTCGAACCCGCGCGTTCGGCGAACGCCGGCAGGCGCCTGGGCGGGGCGCAGGGGGCAGGGCACCCACAATGGGCGCAGGGCACCCACAAGGGGCGCCCCTACGAGGTGAGCGCTTCGTCTAGCTGAATCGAGATGCGCTCGGCCTTGGCGTTCATCGCCTCGAACTGCGCCTGCACCTCGTTCTCTTTGCTGGCCAGCCGGTCCGCCAGATCGAAACGATCGTTCGCGATATTGAGGGCGGCGAGGACGGCCAGGCGGAACGAGTCGATGGTGGCGGTCGACTGGGACAGTTCCTTCATCTGCGCGTCCACATGTTTCGCCACTTCCTGCAGGCGCGCTTCGTCCTCGGCGATGAGCGAGAAGGTCTGGCCGAAGATGTCGATCTCGACGCGCTTGGGTTTGGGAGCCATGGAAATGCCGCTCAGAGGTTAGTCCAGACTCTCCAGGAGGGTGACGATTTTCGCCACCCGGGTGCGGACCTGATCCTGCTCGTTCTTGAGGGCCTCGAGTTCGGCGGTGAGACTTTCGACTTTCGAAGCGTCGCCCGCCACATCGCCGACCTGGGCTTCGAGGGCGGAAAGCTTTCTCTCGGCCTCGGCGAGCTTCGCCTTGTTTTCCTTGAGCTGGTCGTCGAGGCTCTTGTTGTCCTTGCGGAGCTTCCTCACGAGCTCCGCCGCCTTTTTGACCTTCTCTTCCAGAATGTCGAAGCTGTCCTGCATTCCTTCTCCTGTATCACCGATCAGACTGCGTTGTGAGGTCAAATCTTAGGCCAGTCCGCGGGTGGTATAGCCCAACGCCGAAAAACTCGCCCTCACCGCGTCCATGGCGCTTTCGACCTCTTCGCTCGAGAGCGTCCGGCCCTTGTCCTGGAACACGAACGAAAGGGTTAGGCTCACCTGCCCCGCGGGGACGCCCTGGCCTTCGAACCGGTCGATGAGATCGACGCTGCGGGCGATGGCGCCTGCCTTCGCTCGAGCGAGAGCGGTGATCTCGGTGGCGCCGGCGCTCGAGGGGGCCAGGATCGACAGGTCGCGGACGACCTCGGGATAGCGCGAGAACGAGGCGAAGGCGAGGGCCGCGCGCGCGCCCAGCACATCGAGCGGTATCTCGGCCACCACGGGGCGGTCCTTCAACGAGAAGGCGGCGATCGTGTCGGGATGGACTTCGCCGAGGTAGCCGCACGCGACCCCGTCGAGCTGGATCACGGCGCTGCGGCCGGGATGAAGGAAGGGCGGCGCGTTCTCCTGGGACAAGGTCACGGCGCGGTTCGAATGTCGCTGGAGAACATCTTCGACCGTCTCCTTGAGGTCGAAGAAATCGAGGGGCCTCGATTTTTCCGCCCAGCCGCGCGGCGTCGTTCCCGAGATCAGCAGGGCAAGACGCGGCGTTTCGGTCGGGCCGTCGGGAGAAGGCGCGAACGTCCGGCCCAGCTCGAAGAACTGGATGTTCCGGGCGCCGTGGCGCTGGTTGCGTTCGAGTGCTTCGAGCAGACCCGGCATCACGAGCGACGCCCGCAGCGCGTCCTGCTCGACGGAAAGCGGGTTCGCGATCTTCACGACCGGCCCCGAAGACGGGCCACACTTGGCGGACGAGACGAAGTTGAGTTGCAGCACTTCGCGATATCCGAGGCCGGAAAGAAGGGCTTTCAGCTGGCGTTCGGTGGTCTGGGCGGCGGTGAGTCCGGCGGCGCGACGCGAAGCCGGCACCGTGCGTGCGATCTTCATCAGACCGTAGTGGCGCGCCACTTCTTCGATGAGGTCCACTTCGCGCGCGCAGTCGCCGCGCCAGGTGGGGACCAGCACATCCCAGTTGCCACTCGTGCCGAGATGGGCCGCGGCCTCGGCGTCGGGCTCGGTGACCTCGAAGCCCAGGCGGGTGAGCGTCGTCTTCGAATGTGCCTCGGGGACCGCCGCCCCGATTCGAGCGCCGACGCTGCCGAGGTTCAAGGTCAGCCGGCGAGGTGCTACTTCGGCCCCGCGCGCCTGGACGAGGACGGGCCGTGCGCTCGCCATGCCATCTTTGGCGGCGAGGGCCGCGAAACGCGCGATCGAGATGGGGCCCGCGGCGGGATCGGCGCCACGCTCGAAGCGGTGGGACGCATCGGTGTGCATGCCGAGAGCCTTGGCGGTGCGGCGCGTGATCAGGGGATTCCAGTACGCAGCCTCGAGCGCCACGACGCGGGTGTCGTCCGATATCTCTGAAGAAGCGCCGCCCATGATCCCGGCGATCGCGAGGGCCCCTTCGGCATCGGCGACCACACCCATCTTCTCCGTCAGGGTTCGCTCGACATCGTCGAGTGTCTTCACCACTTCGCCCGCCGTCGCCATCCGCGCCTTGAGCAGACCCCCACGGAGCTTCGTGAGATCGAACGCGTGTGTGGGCTGACCCATCTCGAGCATGACGTAGTTCGACAGATCGACGATGTTGCTGATCGAACGCTGGCCGGCGAGTTCGAGCCGATCCTTTAGCCACGCAGGCGACGGAGCGACCTTCACGTCGAAAACCCGGGCCGAGAAGACCGGGCAGAGTTCCGGCGACTCGATCGTCACGCGGAGCGCCTGATCGGAAGGCGTCCCCGATTCGGGGAAGTCGAGCGGCAGCGGCCTGAGAGGCAGGCCGTAGAACGTCGCGGCTTCGCGAGCGACACCGTACATGTTCATCGCATCCACGCGGTTCGTGGTGATGTCGAGGTCGAGAACCGCCTCTTTTCCGAAGAACTCGATGCCGTCGCAGGCGAGACCCACGCTCGTCAGGTCGTCGGCGAGTTGCTGTGGCTCGACCCTGAGGTCGACGAAGTCCTTGACCCAGGAAACCGGGATCTTCATGCGAACTGCTGGAGAAAGCGGACGTCGCTCTCGTAGAAGAGGCGGATGTCGGAGATGCCGTACTTGATCATCGCGACGCGCTCGATGCCGGTGCCGAAGGCGAAGCCGCTCACTTTCGCGGGGTCGTAGACGACTTTGCCGAGCCGCGCGTTGACGGACTCGAACACCGCGGGATGAACCATGCCGGAGCCGAGGATCTCGACCCAGCCCGTCTGTTTGCAGACGCGGCAGCCGGTCTTGCGGCCCTTGCAGGTGCTGCAGCCCATGTCGACCTCCACCGAAGGCTCGGTGTAGGGGAAGTACGACGGCCGGAAGCGGACCGGGTATTCCTTCCCGAAGAGGCGATGGATGAAGGTCTCGAGCGTGCCCATCAGGTCGCCGAGAGAGATGCCGTGGTCGACCACGAGTCCCTCGAACTGGTGGAACATCGGCGAGTGGGTGATGTCGTCGTCGCGGCGGAAGACGCGGCCGGGGCAGAGGATGCGCACGCCGGGAGGGTTTTCGTTCGCGAGCATCGAACGGATCTGGCCGGTGGACGTGTGGGTGCGGAGAAGACGGGGAGGCGCGCCTTCGAGATAGAAAGTGTCCTGCATGTCGCGGGCCGGGTGGTCCGCGGGCATGTTGAGGGCTTCGAAGCAGTGGAAGTCGTCATCGACCTCGGGGCCGTCGAAGATGTCGAAGCCCATGCCGATGAAGACGTCCTCGACCTCTTCGCGCACGAGAGTGAGCGGATGTTTGCTTCCCAACGCACGGGCGCGCCCGGGAAGCGATACGTCGATCCGCTCGGACGACAGACGCGAATCGCGCTGCTTCCGTTCGACGAGCATCTCAGCTTCGCCGATCTTCGCTTCGGCGAACTCCTTGAGCGCATTCAGAGCTTCACCCGCGTCCTTGCGAGCGTCCGCCGCGAGTTTCCCGAGATCCTTGAAGAGGGCGGTGACCTCGCCCGCCTTGCGCCCGAGGAACTTGTCCCGGACGCTCTGAAGCGCCGCGGAGTCCGACGCGGACGCAAGCTGGGCCTCGAGCCTCTCTCGAAGCTCGTGGGCCCGCGCTTTCAGCTCATCAAGAGTTGGCAATGACTTTCACACCGTGCGGCATCAGCGCGAACCCAGGACGGAGCCGAATTCACTTCGGCGTAGTCCGCACGGGGGTTCGGGGGCCAGAGCACAGCGTCAGAGGACGTTTGCGGCCCCCCGCTAAGAGACAGCCGGCTTGGGCTTGGGCTGGGCCGGGATGTGCGGCTTGACCTGATCCACCACCTTGGCGAAACCCGCGGCATCGCGCACGGCCATGTCGGCGAGCACCTTGCGGTCGAGGGTCAGGCCCGAGGCCTTGAGGCCCGAGATGAACTTCGAGTAGCTGACGCCGGCGAGGCGGCAGGCTGCATTGATGCGGACGATCCACAGCGACCGGAAGTCGCGCTTCTTCTGCTTGCGGCCTTCGAAGGCGTTCTGCCCGGCGCGGATCGAGGCTTCCTTGGCGAAGCGGTAGAGCTTGCTCTTGCCGAGGAAGAAGCCCTTCGTCAGCTTCAGGACTTTCTTACGCTTGTTCCGTCTTGCGGAACCACGCTTTACGCGAGGCATCGTGTCTCTTTCTTGATTGACCAAGGCCACAATGGCCAAAGGTCCGTCACACTTTGATATTCATCGGGTCGAGGCGGTGACGAAGCCAGGGGGTGCGCGTCGGCTCCCTGTACCCATGATCTCCCTGATCCATCCAGGGGCCTGGAGCCCGTGGAAGGACCGTGAGAGCAAGGGAGTTTACAACACCGGGACGGGCTTGGCGTTCCAGATCCCGTCCGCGTACTCCTTCGTCGTCCGATCCGAGGAGAACTTGCCCATTCCGGCGACATTCAGAATCGACATCCGCCACCATTCGTCGGGCCGGGAATACACGTCCGCCACCCGGCGCTGGCACGCGGCGTAGGAGTCGAAGTCGGCGCAAAGGAGGTACTTGTCCTCGCCGAGGAGCGCGTCCACGATGGGGCGGAAGAGTCCGGAGCCTCCGTCGAGGGAGCCGTTCGCGATCGTATCGACCGCGCGGCGAAGCTCCTCGCTCCTCGAGAGGAACGGTTCGGGCGAATAGCCTCTGGCCTGAAGGGCTTCGACCTCGTCCTTGGTGTGGCCGAAGATGAAGATGTTCTCCGGCCCGACCTCTTCGCGGATCTCGACGTTCGCGCCGTCGAGTGTCCCGATGGTGAGCGCCCCATTGAGGGCGGCCTTCATGTTGCCGGTGCCCGAGGCCTCGGTGCCGGCGGTCGAAATCTGCTCGCTCAGTTCGCAGGCGGGGAAGATGATCTCGGCCAGCGACACCGAGTAGTTCGGCAGGAAAGCGACCGCGAGCCTGCCCTTGGCGAGAGGATCGTCGCCGATGCGCTTTGCCACGGCATGAATCAGCTGGATGCAGAGTTTGGCCGTGGCGTAGCCCGGCGCCGCCTTGCCCGCGAAGATCACCGTGCGTGGAATGAAATCGGTCGGGTTCGAACGGAGGCGGTCGTGAAGCGCTATCGCATGCAGCGTGTTCAGAAGCTGCCGCTTGTACTCGTGGAACCGCTTGACCTGGCAGTCGAACATCGTGTCCGGGTCCAGTTCGATGCCGTGAAGCTTCTTGACCCGATCCGCGAGAACCAGCTTGTTCACGTGCTTCATGGCCGCCCATTCGGCGCGGAACGTCCGGTCAAGGGCGAGCGGCGTGAGCTTGCGAAGTTCGCTCAGATCGCGGATCCACCCCGATCCGATCGCGTCGTTGATGAGGGCGGCGAGGCCGGGATTGCTTTCGAGCAGCCAGCGCCTCGGCGTGATGCCGTTCGTCTTGTTGGAGATGCGCCCGGGAAGGACGCGGTCGAGGTCGGCGAACGTCTTCTCCTTGAGGATCTGGGTGTGGAGCGCGGCCACGCCGTTCACGGCATGGCTGCCCACGAACCCGAGATGCGCCATGCGAATGTGGCCGGTTTCGTCGAGGATCGCGGTGCGGCGGGTGAGATCGGGGTCTCCCAGCGCCGAGGTCTGGGCGCGGAAACGTCGATCGATCTCTTCCACGATGTCGAAGTGGCGCGGGAGAAGCCGGCGGAAGAGATCGACCGACCATCGCTCGAGGGCTTCGGGCAGGACCGTGTGGTTCGTGTAGCCGAAGATGCGCTGGGTGAGGTCCCATGCCTCGTCCCACGGCCGCTCGTGTTCATCGATGAGGATGCGCATCAGCTCGGGGATGCCGAGAACCGGATGCGTGTCGTTCAGCTGGATCGCGACTTTGTCTGGAAGCTGCGCCAGGTCGCGCGCGCCGGCCTTGAGGAAACGGCGCAAGACATCCTGGAGTGTCGCGGAGACGAAGAAATACTGCTGCTTCAGGCGGAGTTCGCGGCCCGCGGCCTGATTGTCGGGAGGATAGAGAACCTTCGAGATGTTCTCGCTCTCCGTCTTGTTCTGAACCGCGCTCACGTAGTCGCCCTGGTTGAAGACGCGCAGGTCGAATTCGCGGCTCGACTTGGCGGACCAGAGCCGGAGGGTGTTGACGGTGTCGTTGCAGAAACCCGCGATCGGGGTGTCGTAGGCCATGGCCCACACTTCCTGCGTATCCACCCAGCGCGCGCGGACGATGCCGTCGGGACCGGCCACGTGTTCGCTGCGCCCGTAGAAACGGACCGGGAAGATGGCGTCGGTGCGGGGGATCTCCCAGGGGTTCCCGTAACGCAGCCAGTTGTCGGGGAACTCCACCTGGGCACCGTCGATGATCCTCTGCTGGAAGATGCCGTATTCGTAGCGGATCCCGTACCCGTAGAAAGGCAGGGCGAGGGTGGCCGCCGAATCCAGGATGCAGGCGGCGAGACGGCCGAGGCCCCCGTTGCCAAGGCCCGCGTCCCATTCCTTCTCCTGCAGCGCCTCGAGGTCGTATCCGAGCTGCCGCATCGCCTGCACGTGGGCGTGTCGCGCGCCGAGATTGATGATGTTGTTCGAGAGCGCGCGTCCCATCAGGAACTCGAGCGAGAGATAGTAGACCCGCTTGGCATCGGCCACGTAGTAGGCGCTCTGGGTCTTAAACCAGCGCTCCATCAGCCGGTCGCGCACCGAGTAGGCGATCGCCATGTAGGCGTCGTAGTCGCTCGCGGTGTACCCGTCCTTGGCGACGGTGTACATCATCCGCTGCGCGAAACCGGCGACGATGCCGGGCTCGTCGAGCCGGCCGCGGGGAGGTTCGGGGATGCGTCGGCGGTTTCCCACGGGCCGAATGCTACGCCCTTGGCCGTGACTTTTTCGCTGCCGTGCACCCGCCGGGCCGACGGTTTTGGGGCCGGTCGACGCGCTCGGCTTATATTCCAATCGGTGCGCCGCCTCCTCGCCGCTTTTGTCCTGATCACCGCCGCCGGCTGCGCCACCACCTATGAGACGCGTGGCCTCGTTCTTCGCGTCGACCCCGCCTCATCCAGCGTGACCGTGTCGCACGACCCGATCCTCGGGTACATGGAGGCGATGATCATGCCCTTCACGGTGAGGAACGCGAGGGAGATCCGCGGCGTGCGGCCCGGCGATGTGATTCAGTTCCGTCTTCGGCCCCGCGAAGGCGGCACGCAGATCGACCGGATCAAACCGCTCTCCGCTGTCGCCGTTGACGCCGGGCTCACCATGACGCCGACCGCATCGACCCTGGTCAAGCCGGGTGAGCAGGTGCCCGACTTCACCCTGACCGATCAGAACGGCGCCCCCGTCGCGCTGGCCTCGCTTCGCGGACAGGTGGTCGCGATCACGTTCATATACAGCCGCTGCCCGCTGCCCGACTACTGTCCCCGCATGGTCAACAATCTGGCCGAGGTCCGCAAGCGGTACCAGGATCGCATGGGCAAAGACCTGACCCTTCTCACCGTCACCTTCGATCCCAAATACGACACGCCCGAGGTGCTGAAGAACTTCGCGAGGCGTTATGGCGGGAATGTGCCGGCCTGGCACTTCCTCACCGGCTCGCCGGAGAAAGTCGCGGCGGTGTGCGCATCGTTTGGGATCGAGTACTGGCCCGATCAGGGCTTGATCACCCACACCCTTCAGACCGCGGTCATCGACCGCGAAGGACGCCTCCGCGCCAGCGTCGAGGGCCGCGGTTTTTCAGGCCGGCAGATCGCCGACCTCGTGGGCACGATCCTCGACCCGTTCTGAGTTGGGGGGCCGCAAAGTGCTCAGCCCCCCAAACCCCCGCGCTCCGGCCGAAGTGACAAACGAGCGACCGAAGGGAGCGACTTTGCTCTGGGAGGCTCCGCGGCAACGGAGCTCTCCAGGAATTCGGCCTGCGCTAGGGCTGGCTCGAGGTCTCGACCGCGGCCGCGCGCATCGCGCCCTTCATCTGCGGGAGATCCGCGTCGGCCTTGTCCCAGGCCTTGCGGCCCTGGCCGATGGCCGCGTCGGAATCGGCGATCCGCCCCAGTCCTCGAAGCGCTGCGGCCAGGCCGAAGTAGGAGCGTCCGCCGCCGGGCTCACGCTCGAGGGCGGTGCGGTAGGCCTTCTCGGCGGAACCGTAGTCCCGCATCATGAGCGCGGCGTGGCCCCACGCCTCGACCACGGGCCGGGGATAGGAAGGTGGCTCGGTGTAGAGAAGACCGGCCTCGAGATCGGCGGCCTTGGCGAAGAGGTAGCGCGACTTCTTGCGATCCCCCTTGTGCGCGGCGAGGGTGGCTTCGAGTTCGATCTGCGCGATCCCGAGCGGACGCCGTGAAGCGTCGAGTTTCGGCAGGATCGCGGTCAGTTGCTTGAGCGCGGCCTGGGATTCCGCCTTCCTGCCGGTGGCGGCGTACGCCAGACCCTGCGCCCACACGCGCCAGGCGTTTTGTTCGGGACGATCGTAGACGGGGATCGTTTTGCCGTCGAGAATATCGCTCCATCGCTCGAAGCGAACCAGCGTCTTCACGAGCGCGTAGTAGCCCTGCCGCCAGGCCACGCGCTGGCTGTTGCCGCGACGTTCGCGCGGCGTCTCCTTGAAGTCGTTCATCAGGTGCGCGACTTGCTTCATTGACTCTTCGTAGCGGCCGTCGAGGTTCAGGGCCTGGATGAGGAAGTGAACGTTGTGTCCGTGGTGGCCGTTTGGATAGAGCGTGTCGGCCTTCAAGTACGAGCGTTCATTGTCGGCGGCGGCGGAGAAGGCGGCGATCGCGTCGTCGATCCGGTCGCTCTGCGCGTAGATGTGGCCTGGCATGTGGAGCGCGTGCGGGATGTTGGGGACGAGTTCGGGGTAGCGCTTGCTCGCGTGCCATGCGCGCTGCGGCGTGGTGCTGCCCTCCCAGCCGTGAATCAAGTAGTGATGCGCGCCGAAATTGTTGTCGTCTTTCGCCGCGATCTCCTCGAGGAGCTTGAGGCCCTCCATCGTGTTCTTCCGGGGCGCCTTCGTCGCGGATTCGAAACCATCCAGAAGGGCGAGGCCCAGGATCGACTTGGCTTCGAGGTCGTCGGGGTAGGCGGCGACCAGCGCGCGCAGGCCGGCGATGTGATCGGCGTCTTTGTTCTTCGAGCCAGGGTTGCGCCGCGCCGCTTCGGCTTCGATGTAGAGACGTTCGCGCGGCGTCACCTTGTCCCGCAGCGACATCGCTTTCGCAATGGCCTCGCGGGCGCGGATGGCGGGGGAGAGAGCGGCGCCGCCGACGCTGCGCGCGATCTCGGTCGGGGCGGTCGCATCATTGCTTCCCGGAGCCCGGCCGCCATCGAGGGGATCGCGCAGGAGCTGGAACGCCGGCCGGTAGTCGCCGCCCGCACTCACCGAGATTCCCCAATACGCCATCGCCATGTCGGGGTCGAGAGTCGCGGCCTGCAGGAACGAGCGTTCGGATTCGAGGAACCAGAACGAGTGAACCTGCGAGATACCCTGGTTGAAGAACTTCCGCGCGTCGTCGGAGCTCGTCGTCACCGACATCCGCGTGTCGCCCATGCCTTCCATGAGCCGAGCGGGGAGGAGAGGCTGGGCGCCGGGGGGCACCGTGCACTGGTCGGCTTCCGGCCTTTGCTGGGCGGAAACCGAGCTGGTACATAGAAGAAGGGTCAGAACACCACAGGCGGCGGCGAGGGTCGTTTTGTGCATGGCCGAGTTTAGCCCTGTGCCTCGCCGAATCGCTTCAAGTTTCGCGCACGGGCCTTCGCCGCTTCTTCCTCTCGGGTTCTCGGTGCGGCTGTGGTTTCAAGCGATTGAAGGAGCCTTGTCGCCGCCGCAGCGACTTCATCTATCGCCCGGTTGAAAGCGGTCTCATTCGCTTTGGATGGTTTGTTGAAGCCCGAGAGCTTCCGGACGAACTGTAGCGAGGCGGCGCGGATCTCGCCGTCAGTGACCGGCGGCTCGAAGTTGTAGAGGGTTCGGATGTTTCTGCACATGGGCTTTTCTACCACCGTGGATCGAAATTCAGAGCGGCGGCCGAAGGCCTGTCCGGTCTTCAGCGGCACGGGCCGCTGAAGAGCCCCTCGGAAAGCGGCGCGAATGGGCCGCCTTCTTCGGCGATCTCCACTTTCAGGCTCCGCAGGGGCCGGTCGCTCATGTACCGGACGATCAGTTCGTGAGCGTCCGAGGAAAGGTAGAGGAGGGTGGTTTGGGCCCGTGGCCCGTGGCCCGGGCCTTCTATCTTGAGACGCTTCGTTCCATCCACGTAGATCACCGCCTGCCCGATCGTCTCCAGCCGCAGGAGGTACCAGCCCGGGGTCGAAACACCGAGGTAGCCCGAGAATGTCACCGCGACACTCGACGACGCCTTGACCGCGCTCGTTCCGCTTTGGCCCGAGAGGGCGATCTCGGGCGAGGCCACCCTCTGCCGTTGCACGTCCGCAGCCGGCTCGCCCTGAAGAGCATGATCCGAGAAGTAGGGCCACGTCCGGTCCACCGACACCGCCTGGCACAAACCGGGTTCGCGCGGAGTCGCGGACTGCAGGCGGAAGATCCCGGGGCCGAGGACCCAGACCAGAACGAGGATCGCGATGATTCCCTGCGCTGCTTTACCCGCGAAACTGCGGGCCTTGATGAGGAAGAAGACGGCGCCCGCCCAGGCGAGCCCGAGAGGCAGGATCTCGAGTGACGGAGGCAAGCCCAGAGCGCGTCCGAGGTTCCAGGCGCCCGAGCTGCCGAAGATCACCGTGTCTACGTAGGCGCTTCGCTGGTTGATCGAGAAAACGCCTCGGTTGAAGAGCGGGAGATAGAAGTCGAGGAACGGGGAGGTGGGTTCATACGGCAGCCGGGGGTCCACCGAGGCCACGGTCAACATGAGGAGCGCCGTGCCCACGATCATCACCCCGGTTATGGGGGCGAGGACTCGCGACCTCATCGCGCCCGCGGCGAGCAGCGCCGCGAAAGGCAGGGCGAAAAGGATGTGGCGCGGCCCGAACGAAAACGCGCCGCCCCAGTAAACCAGGCTGTCGCCGAAGCCGGAGTTGAAGAGAAGCGCCGCCACGAAGATTGCGCCGGCGAGGGCGAACTCCCGTTTGACGCCGTCGAGGCGCTTGATCAGGAAGGGAGCCGCGAGAGAGAAGGTGAGCCAGGGATTGGCATGGAAGAGCCCGCGCTGCGCCTTGAAGAGAATCTCGTTGAGGATGCCGAGCCGCGGCCACGAGACACCCATGAAACCCTGCTGGTGAGCGGCGAAGATGCTGTCCTCTTTGTAGAAGCCATAGCTCAGGACCCCCGGGCTTCCGAGGAATGCGGCGTTGTAGAGGGGCAGGGGCAAGATGCCCACGATCGCGCCCGCGACCACGAGTGAACCGGCGCGTCCTCCGAGGACAAAGAATGCGTAGACGACGATCAGGCCGCTCGCGATCGCGGCCGGGTACTCGATCACGGGCAGGAAACCGATCATGAGGCCGGCGAGAAGAAGCCTGGAGATGGTCGTCTCGCGACCGGTGGAGCGGCTGTCCCAGATGAGATAGAAGGCGCCGAACGCGAAGTACGCCGCGAGTTGATGCCCGAAGAACGTGGTGGCCCACGGGAAGGCGATCGAGCCCACGCCGTAACCGATGGCGACCATGGTGGCGCTCGTTGTGGTCCATCCGCTGCGGGCGAGGAATCTCAGGATCATCAGACTGACGAATGCCGTGGGCAGGGCGGCCATGAGGATGGTGAGCAGGGACATCGTGAGGACCAGCTGCTTGCCGCTGTCGATGGGAAACGCGCTCAGAGCGAACCCCGCGAGCCTCCAGGGCGCGAGGCCGAGGAGCGTTGTTCCCGGCGCTTTGTTGGGGAACGTATGGCCGCCCACCGAGACGATGTCGAACGTGTTCGTGGCGTAGCGGTCGATCCACCATTCGCCGTGCTCCGTAATGGAGCGGATCTGATCGAAACGCGCGGCTTCGTTGTGCCCGCTCGACTGAAAGAAGTACGACGCGCTCAGGAGAACGAGGGCGAAGACGCGCCAGGACGCGGCGCGCGCTTCGCCTGAGAGAGGTGCGGGTGCCACCCGCGGAGATTAGCTGGCCACGGCCTCGAACTCGCCGAGGACGATGCCTCGACGATCGAGGCGCTCCTCGCGATCGCGCCACAATTCGTGGAGATCTCCGACCACCGACTCGGCGGTCGGCCACCGGCCCGCGCCCCGGCCGCGGAGTTCGATCGTCCTTCCGTTGTTCAGAGTGATCACGACGGCATTCGACGCGCCGCGACAAGTCACGAGCGGATGGCCCGCATCGACCGGGCGAAGCTCGACTCTGGCCGCGCAGCCGTCTTCGCCTCGCCGCACGCTTGCGATCAGGCGGCCGATGGGTTGTCCGGGCCCGCCCCGCCACGACGCGATCGCAGCCGCGCCGGGGATCGGGATCGTTTCCGCGTCGAGCAGCGCCCCGAATCCTTCGAACGCGAGGAGCGCGAGTTTTCGCGCCGCGTCCGCGCCCGAGAGGTCGTCGATCGGATCGGCCTCCGCGTAGCCGAGATGGCGCGCTTCGCCCACCGCGGCCTCGATGCTCTCTCCCGCCGCCAGTCGATCGAGGACGAAGTTGCTCGTGCCGTTCAGGACACCTTCGACCTTCGCCACCTGACCGCGAAGGCCCCGCAGCGTCTCGATCACGGGCACGACACCGCCCACTGCCGCGGAGTACGAGAGCCTGGCGCCCTCTTTCTCCGCGAGCGCGCGCAGCTCCGGCCCGCGCGCCGCGATCACCGCCTTGTTGGCGGTGACGACGTGACGGCCCGCCTGCATCGCTGCGACCAGGGCGTCTCCTGCTTCGCGCACGCCGCCGATCGCCTCGACCACGATGTCGCCTCGAACCCCGAGCGCTTCCTCGAGCGAGCACAAAAGCTCCGCGGGCACGCCCGACTCCACGTGACGCGCGCGATTCCGCACCGCGATCGCCACGATCTCAAACCGGTCCTTGTGCCGCAGGAGATGTTCGTACACACCGCGGCCGACCGCGCCCAGACCGAGGAGGACAACGCGCAGCGGGCGACTCTCGACATCGCCCCGCCTCGGCAGCAGAGTCGCGTGGTGGCCGACGGTGGTCCCGAACACCGATCCGATCCGCGCGACTTCGAACGTCTGCGAATGCGAAAGCGCGAAACGCAACGCCGCTTCCTGCACCACAGGAGCGTGAAGGGCCAGGGCATCCTCGTAGTTGAGCCGCTCGAAACGCAGGGGCGGGTCTCCTGGGGAGTTGGGATCTCTCTCGAAGATCCCGTCGGTGTCTTTGAGCAGCCGACAGCGCGCCCCCAGACGCTGAGCCAGGAAGAGGGCGGTCCAATCCGATCCCCCGCGGCCGAGAAGAGACACCGAGCCTTCGCCATCGCTCCCGAAGAAGCCGGGCACGACGACGACGCGGCCTTTCTCGAGGAGCGAAGTCAGACGGGCGACTTCGAGGGCCACCGGCGCCCCCTCGATTCCGTTCCCGTCCACGCGAAGCCCGATCGCCAGAGGATCGACCACGTTCGCCTCGATCCCGGCCTGCGACAGCGCGATGTGCAGCGAGGCCGCGGTTTCCCGTTCACCCGAGGCGACGAGCGATGCCAGCCCGGAGATGCCGACATCGTGCGCGGGATCGGCTCCGAGCGCTCTTGCCTGCTCGATGAGCCGGTCAGTGACGCCTTCGAAGGCGGAAACCACGGCTACGACACCGAACCCTTCGCGGGCGTAGCGGAAGATCTCGTGAACGGCCTGCGGCAGATCCGCCGCGGTTCGAAGCACCGAGCTGCCGAATTTCAAGACGATGATTGGCTTGTTCACGCGGCCTCCGATGCAGGTTTGGCCACGGCAGCGACGGCGGCCGCAGCCGCGGCGTTCAGGGCGCGGTCGATGTCGGCGATGAGGTCGCGCGCGTCTTCGAGGCCGACACTGAGACGGATGAGGCCGTCGCCGATGCCCCGGTCCTTGCGGACCTCCGGCTCGACCGAGGCGTGGGTCATGGTCGGGGGATGACAGACGAGCGACCTCGGCGCGCCGAGCGATTCGGCGAGGGCGAAGAGCTGGGTGTTCGTGCAGAAGGCGTTCGCTTCTTCGCGGCTTCCGAGGTCGAAGCTCACGATGCCGCCAAACGCGGTCTGTTGACGCGCCGCAGTCTCGTGGCCGGGATGGGTCTTGAGGCCGGGGTAGTAGACTTTCTTCACGCGCGGATCGGCGGCCAGGAACTCCGCGATCCTCTGCGCGCTTTGACAATGGCGTTCGACGCGAAGCGAGAGCGTCTTGAGGCCCCGCAGGATCAGGTACGAATCCTGCGGTCCGGGTACGCCGCCGATGGCGTTCTGAAGAAACCGGATCTGCCGGTCGATCTCGGGGTCGCTCGTCAGAATCGCGCCCCCGATGACGTCGCCGTGGCCGTTCAAGTACTTCGTGGTGGAGTGGAGGACGAGATCCGCGCCGAGTTCAAGCGGACGCTGGGTGATCGGTGTCGCGAACGTGTTGTCGACGAGAACGCGCACGCCGCGCGCGCGCCCGGCCGCGGCCGCCGCCTTGATGTCGGTGATGGTGAGGAGCGGGTTCGATGGCGTCTCGAGCCAGAGGAGCTTCGTGGCCGGCTCGATCGCGGCTTCGATGTCCGCGACCTTCGACGTGTCAACGAAGCTGAAGCGCACGCCGAACTTCGCGAACACCTTCGTGAAGAGGCGATACGAACCACCGTACAGGTCGCGGCCGGCGATCACGTGGTCGCCTTGTCCGAGGGTCGAGATCACGGCGTTGACCGCGGCCAGACCGGAGGCAAACGCGACCCCGTATCGCGCGCCCTCGATCGAGGCGAGACATTCTTCGAGCGCACGTCTCGTGGGATTGTCGCCGCGGGCGTACGCGTATCCGCGATGTTCGCCGGGGGAGTGTTGCGCGAACGTGGAGGTCTGGAAGATGGGGAACGAGACGGCGCCGGTGCGCGGGTCGAACGGCTGTCCCGCATGAATGGCGAGGGTGTCGGGGTGCAGTTTCTGGTCGGACATGTCGGTTTCTCCTGGTGGGTGGTTGTCGAAGTGAAGACTTCGCGACCAGGATTCCGAATTCAGGTCACCAAAAAGCAAAAGACCCGCTCGGATAACCGATCGCGGGTCTTGAGGGTGTTGCTTTGTGAACTGACTTAGCTCAAAAAGACCTCGGCCCCGCGGCAAGGCATGCGCATGGAGCGCATGCCGCAGGGCATCATCGTGAAGTTCAGAGAGTGGGTCGGTTGCACAGAGGAGCGGGAGTGTACGCCAAACCCCCGTGTCGACGTCAAGTGATTTCCTGAACCCGGCGTTTGATACGATCCGCGGGCGTTGAGGAACATGGCGTCGCGTTGTTGATCCCCGAGTTCTGGTGGTGCCTTGGCGCCGGCTTCGTCGCGCAGCTGATCGATGGCGCGCTGGGCATGGCGTACGGGGTCACCGCGTCGAGCCTGCTCATCGCGTTTGGCGTCCCTCCCGCGGCCACCAGCGCCACCGTGCACGCCGCCGAGTGTTTCACCACCGGGGCCTCCGCGATCTCCCATCACGCCTTCGACAACATCGATCGCGCCCTGTTCAAGCGGCTGCTGATTCCCGGAATCGTGGGCGCCGTTCTCGGCGCCTACATTCTCACCAGCCTGCCCGGCGATTCGCTCAAGCCCTGGGTCGCCGCGTATCTGCTGGTGATGGGCGTGATCATCGTCGGCAAGGCCTTCTCGGAGTTCCCCCCTCGCTCCGTGACCACGCACATCGCACCGCTCGGCTTCACGGGGGCGCTGCTCGACACCATGGGGGGCGGGGGATGGGGACCGGTGGTGGCGAGCACGCTGATCGTCCGCGGCAACCACGTGCGGACGACGGTGGGCACGGTGAACGCGGTGGAGTTCTTCGTGACCCTCGCGGCCTCCGTGACGTTCTTCGTGACCATCGGATTGTCGAACTGGCAGATGATCCTGGCCCTGGCGCTCGGCGGCCTGCCCGCGGCGCCCCTCGGCGCCTGGGTCTGCAAACACTACCCGGTGAAGCGCCTGATGGTGATCGTCGGCCTGCTCGTGATCGTCCTCAGCCTGCGAACGCTGCTGAAGACGTTCGGGGTTCTTTAGGGACGGGCCTTGCCGCCCAGGCTCGCATAGGCCACGGCCACGAACTGCTCGGGCTTCAAGAAGCCCTTGCCCCATTTCTCATCGAACGCCTGGGTTGGCTTGGCCGCCTGAACCTCGGT
>JANNJB010000456.1:0-2214 GCA_031405615.1 Vicinamibacteria bacterium
GGCTCGGCGAGGGCTTTTTGGGCCTTGAGCTCGGCCATCAGATCTTCGTCGATGTGCAGGCGGCCGGCGGTGTCGATGAGGAGAATGTCGTAGCCCATCGAACGGCACTCGGCGATCGCCTTCTTCACGATCTCGAGCGGCGCGTCGGTCGGCGGCTGCATGAACTTCACGCCGATCTTGCCGGCGAGGATGCCGAGTTGCTCGCGGGCCGCGGGTCGCGCGACGTCGGTGGAGACCACCAGCGGATAGCGGCCGTTCTTCGAGAGATATTTGGCGAGCTTCGAGGTAGTGGTGGTCTTGCCGGAACCCTGAAGGCCGACCATCATGATGACGGTGGGCGTGCGCTTCGATTCCTTCAGTCGCGGAGACGAGGCGCCTAAGAGCGCGATCATCTCGTCTCGAACTATTCGGACCACGGCCTGGCCCGGAGACAGGCTTCGCAGAACCTCCTGACCCACCGCCTTCGCCCGCACCCTGTCGAGGAAGTCCTTCGTCACCTTGAGGTTCACGTCCGCCTCGAGGAGGGCCACGCGGATGTCCTTTATCGCGGCATCGATGTGGGCCTCGGTGAGTGTGCCCTGCCCGCGCAGCGCCCTGAAGACGCCCTGCAGCTTGTCGGAAAGTGAATCGAACATCGTAAGAGAGCCGCGAAGTTTACCGCAGGGTCATCAGACCGGCGAGTTCCTTGAGCAGTTTCGACGCGACCACCGCGGTAACTCCGTCGAGGTCGGACGCGGGCCGCAGTTCCACGATGTCCGCCCCCACCACCGGGCCCTGGACACGATGCAGGACGCGGATGATGTCCCGCACGGACAGGCCGCCCGGTTCTCGGTGGGCGACACCGGGCGCAAAGCCTGGGTCGAGCGCGTCGAGGTCGATCGTGATGTAGGTCGGGCCCTTCGGAATCGGGACGGTGTCAGGATCGAAGGCGCTCATCGGGACCATCGTCACCTTGAACTTCTTCGCCTGCGCGGCCTGATGGGTGTTGAGGGTCCGGATTCCGACCTGAACCAGGCGCTTCCCAAGTCGCTCGTCCATGATCCGCGCGAACGGACAGGCGTGAGAGAAACGGTTGCCCTCGTACTCGTCGTAGAGATCCGGGTGGGCGTCGAAGTGCAGGATGTTCACCGGCCCGTGGGCGGCGGCGATCGCGCGCATCACTGGGTAGGTCACCGAGTGATCGCCGCCGAGAAGGAGCGGCTTGAGGCCGCGTTCGGTGAGGCGCCGGACCGCACGCTCGATCGCATCGCGATCGGACGCTCTTTCGCGAAGCGGCAAATCGCCCTCGTCGACGATCGCTCCCACCGCGCTGAGGTCGACCCCGCGCTCGCTGGTCAGGTTGCTGGCCCCGCTCCATAGCGCCTTCCGAATGGCGGAGGGACCAAGCGCCGCCCCTCGGACATGGGAGGAGTTGATGTCGGTCGGCAGGCCGAGAAGGGCGACGCCTGCCCGTTCTGCGATGGCAGGCCTACCTTCGACGCGTGGAGAAGCGGACGAGAACGCCTTCGACGAAGGTCGCCTCGATCTCGTCGTTGCCGTCTTCGAAGGTAGCGATCCGGCAGTCGAGACCGCCGTCGTCACCGGGACAGCTCTTCTCGCCCCGCGCTTTGCCGAGCGCGTCCTCCATCTCGCGGCGCGGCGTGCCCTTGCGCCAGTCTCGGTTCTGGGAGGCGCTTCGCGACGAGGACGTGGTGGTGGAAGACGATGAGCGGCGCGTGGATCGGCCGGAAAAATCCACCCAGGGGTCGAGATAGCGCTCGAAGCCCTCGGGGGTGAGCGCGTCGGGGGGAACGTTCTTCTTGAAGCGGAGGTTGAATCTCGAGCCGCTCTTGAGCGCCCGGTCCATATCGCGGTCCTTGGCGCGAAGGTTGTAGTCCTCAACATCGCGGCGCTCCCGGTCGTCCCGGCGGTCGCGATCGCGGCGCAGGTCGTCGAGTTCGCGCTCGAGCCGCCGCTTGCGATCGCGATCCGTCTCGTTCTTGATTTCCTTCTCGAGGTCGCTCTCACGGACTGTCTTGGACGAAAGGCTGGCGCTCTTGGAGCTCCCCTCCATGATCCAATTGAAGCCGCCGCCGCCGAGGTGGAACTCGATCAGATCACCCTTGACCTTGATGTAGGTCACGGGCATCACGTCCCCGGCCTTGAGCGCGGCGTCATAGGCGCGGATCCGGTCGGAGTTCTCCTTGAGGTCGAAGGGGATGTCCCGGTCGAATC
>JANNJB010000457.1:0-5600 GCA_031405615.1 Vicinamibacteria bacterium
ACCGGCAACCGCCGGGCAGCGCGCGCTCCTTGACGATCAGTGTGAAGCGGTCGGGATCCCAGGGCTTGAGCGAAGCGTGGCGAAAACTGGCAAGACCGCGAATGAACTCGGGCAGAGGAGCAAGCACCGGCCCGCTCCCTGATTCGAGATTGCCCATGACGACGAGTTGAATCGGCGAACCGAGCAGGACCGAAAAACGGAAGATCGCCGGCCCTTCGCCCACCACCAGGGTCTGCGGGGCCCCTGCTTTCCCAAGAGACTTCATGGCCACATCGAGCCGGGTGGAGATCGCCTGCATTTCCCCCTTGTCGAGCCAACCCTTGAGGACCTCCCGACGGCCGCCCACAAAAACCGAACCGTCGGTGAGAAGCACGAATCTCGACGGCACGCCGTCGAAACTCTCACGCGGGGTCAGGCCCATCTCGCCGGGCAAAGGGTCGAAGCGAAGCCACTGCGCGGCGGGCGCCTCCTGCGCGCGGGAAAAAGAGCCGCCCGGAAAGAGAAGGGCGGCGATCAGGAGAGTTCGTGGCGGAACCGTCATCGCAGCGAGGATAAATGCTGGGACGCCTCAACACGGGGGACGCACATCACGTTCCCCGTAAGATGAGCCGTCCCTTCAGAAGGAGAGAAGATGCGCGTTTCCCGGCTGACCTCGTTCGTGGCCGCCCTGGCCCTGCTGACCACGTTCCTCTCGCCCCCCGCCTGGGCCGCCCAGCCGGTGCGGGCGAAGAACGGGATGGTGACCTCGCAGGCCTTCATCGCCTCGCAGGTGGGGGCAGATGTCCTGTGGGATGGCGGGAATGCGGTGGACGCGGCGATCGCGACTGCGTTTGCTCTCGCGGTGGTCCACCCGGCCGCCGGCAACATCGGCGGCGGCGGTTTTCTGGTGAGCCGGCTCGGCAACGGTTCGACCATTACCTACGATTTCCGCGAAACCGCGCCCGCGGGCGCTCATCCCGAGATGTTCCTGAAGGACGGAAAGTACAACGCGGACCTTCACCACAACTCGCATCTGTCGGTGGGGGTGCCCGGCACGGTGGCCGGGCTTTATGGGGCCTTTGAAGAGCTGGGTTCGAAGAAAGTCTCCTGGCAGCGTCTCGTCGAACCGGCGGTGGTTCTTGCCCGGGAGGGCTTCATCGTCACCGATGGTCTCGCCCGCTCTCTCAAAGCCGTCCTTCCAGAGATGAAGAAGTATCCCGCCGCGGTCGAACAGTTTTCGAGAAAAGGCGTGCCGTACGAGATGGGCGACATCCTCCGCCAGCCCGATCTCGCCAAGACCCTTGAGCGGATCGCTGAACGCGGGCCGCGCGGCTTCTACGAGGGCGAGACCGCGCGTCTGCTGGCAAGGGAAATGAAAGCGAACGGCGGTCTCATCACCGAGGCCGACCTCAAGGCGTACCGGGCGATTCAGCGCAAGCCGCTCGTAGGCAAGTATCGCGGCTACAGCGTCATCGGCATGCCCCCCATCAGCTCCGGCGGCACGGCCCTGATCCAGATGCTGAATGTCCTCGAGAACTACGACCTCGCCGCCGACGGTCCGCGCTCCGCCATCACAATCCATCGGATCGCGGAAGCGATGCGTCGCGCTTTCGCCGACCGCGCCCGCCATCTCGGCGATCCGGAGTTCAACAAGTCCATGCCGATCGACCGGCTGATCTCCAAAGAGCACGCGCTGGGTCTGCGTAAAACCATCCGCGACGATCGCGCCTCGGTCTCCAGCCCGAATACGTTCGAATGGCCGGGGGAGAGCAACGAGACCACACATCTTTCCGTGGTCGACAGCGATCGAAACGCGGTGTCGCTCACCTACACGCTGGAGGCAGGCTACGGTTCCAAGATCGTGGTGCCGGGCGCTGGTTTCCTGCTCAACAACGAGATGGGCGACTTCAACGCGGGACCGGGCCTGACCAACGAAGCGGGGCTCATCGGCACCGAACCGAATCTCGCCCGCCCGGGCAAGCGGATGTTGTCGTCGATGACCCCCACGATCCTCGCGAAGGACGGCGATCTCTCCATGGTCATCGGCTCACCCGGCGGACGCACCATCATCAACACCGTGCTCCTGAACATCCTGAACGTCGTCGACTTCAAGATGAACATCCAGGACGCCATCGACTTCCCGCGTTTCCATCACCAGTGGTTGCCCGACCGGATTTCGTTCGAGCAGAACGGAATTTCGCCGGACACGCTGGCCCTGCTCCGGCAGCGCGGGCACACCGTTGAGGAGAGCCGTAACTACCAGGGCTTCGCCGCGGGAATCGTGTGGAACCGTGAGGAGAAGCTGATCGAAGGGGGCGTCGATCGTCGAGGCCTCGACGGCGCCGCTATCGGGCGGTAGTGGTTCACACTTCGAGGAGTTTCGCGCTCGCCCGATACATGGCGGCGGGGATTGTGGTGATCCTGGCCGGCGTCCTGGTCTTTCGGCTGACTCGGAACCCCGCGGATCCGAAGCCCGCAGCGCCCTTGCCCGCACCCGAGGCCACTTACGTCCTCAACAAGGTCTGCCTCGGCTGCCATTCCGAGGAAGGCCGGCAGTGGCAGCAGTCGCACCATGCCCAGGCCATGGCCGCAGCCACCGCGGAGAGCGTGCTCGGAGATTTCTCGAACCGGACCTTCACGCACCGCGGTGTGACGTCGCGCTTCTTCAAACGCGGGGACGCCTTCTTCGTCAACACCGAAGGGGCCGACGGGAAACATGCCGACTTCGAGATCCGTTACGCCTTCGGGGTGGCTCCCCTCCAGCAGTACCTCGTCGAGTTGCCGGGCGGTCGTCTTCAGCCCCTCACTGTCGCCTGGGATGCGCCCAGGCGGCGGTGGTTCCATCTGCTTCCCGACGAGAAAACGCCGCCGGGTGATGTCCTGCACTGGACGGGCCGCTACCAGAACGCGAACACGATGTGCCTCGTCTGTCACACCACCGACTACGAAAAACGCTACGAGGCCACCACCGACACCTTCGCCTCAAGGTGGGCCGAGCCCAACGTCTCCTGCCAGTCGTGCCATGGCCCGGGCAGCCGGCACGTGGAGTGGGAAACGAAGCAGCGGGGCGCGGGTCCTCCGGTCGCGACGGATCCCAAGGCTCCGCGCGGCCTCACCGTCGACCTGCGGGGAGCCGATGCCCGAAAACGCACGGAACTGTGCGCGCCCTGCCATTCGCGGCGCAGCGAACTCACGCCGAAGCCCGCGCCCGGAGAACCGCACCTCGACAACTTCCTGCCGAGCCTGCTGGTCGAGGGTCTCTATCACGCGGACGGCCAGCAACTGGACGAGGTGTACGTGGACGCCTCGTTCCGCCAGAGCCTGATGCACCAGCGGGGCGTGACCTGCACCGACTGCCACAATCCCCACACCGGAAAGCTGAAGCTCGCGGGCAACGCGGTGTGCCTGCAGTGTCATCGACCCGATCCGGGCTCGCGTTTCCCGACCGCCGCGGGAAAGTACGACTCGCCCGCTCATCACTTTCATAAGGAAGGGTCGACGGGCGCCCAGTGCGTGACCTGCCACATGCCGGCGACCACGTACATGCAGATTCAGCCTCGACCCGACCACAGCATCAGGATCCCTCGCCCCGATCTGTCGGCGAAGGTCAAGGCTCCCGATGCCTGCACACAGTGCCACAAGGGCCGGAAGCCTTCATGGGCGGCGGAGGCGATCGCGCGATGGTACGGCCCCACGAGGCGGCAGGGGCCGCACTATGGCGAGGCCTTCGCGTTGGCGCGGGCCGGCGAGCCTTCCGGTTACGAAGCGCTTGCCGCACTCGTGGCCAACCGCTCGATGCCGTCCCTCCTGCGGGCCAGCGCCCTCGCCGCGCTGCGCCCCGATCCAGCGACCGGCGCGGATGTGCGTATCGCCGCCACCCGCGATCCCGATCCCGAAGTGCGGGCCGCCGCCGCGGACAGTCTCGAGAGCCTGAGCGCTTCAGAGCGCGTGACCGCTCTCGGCCCGCTGCTCTTGGACCCGGTGCGCGCCGTGCGCATCACCGCCGCGCGTGCCCTCTCCTCGACCCCCGCCGAGCAGATGGACGCGACGCTGCGGCCGCGGTTCGAGGCGGCCCTCGCCGAATACATCGCGGCCCAGGAGGTCTCCCTCGACATGCCGGGGGCGCAGTTCAATCTCGCCCTCGTGTACGAGAACTCCGGACGGCGCGATCAGGCCGAGGGTCACTACCTCGCCGCCCTGCGCATCGACCCCGACTTCACTCCGGCCCGCGCGAACCTGGCTCAGTTTTATGCCGCCTCCGCGAGGAACGGAGACGCCGAGCGCGTCCTGGTCGAAGGCCTCAAGCGCCTTCCCCAACTGGGCGAGCTTCAGTACTCGCTGGGCCTGCTGCTGGCCGAAGACCCGAAGAGGATGAGCGAATCGGCGGAGGCCCTCGCCCGGGCCGCGAAACTCCTGCCCGCCCGGGCCGACGTGCACTACAACCTCGGCCTCGCCCTTGATGTTCTCGACCGGAGCGCGCCGGCCGAGCGCGCCCTGCTCCAGTCGCAGCGCCTCGACCCGAACGATCCGCAGACCGCCTACGCCCTCGCCATCTTCTACTCGAAGACGGACCGGAACGCTCGGGCCATCGAATGGGCGGAGAAGTTGCGTGAACTCCGCCCCATGGATCCTCAGATCACGCGGCTGGTGGAAAGTCTGCGCGCGAAGCGTTAACGGCTAGCGCTCGACGCGGATCCCGATGACGAACGCGCGCGGGGGCTGGACCATGTTGATTCGCCGGTAGTCGGGCAACCACACCACCTGCTCCTCGGCCTCAAACTGCGTGCCGAGGGCGTTGAACACGGAGGCGGAGATTTCGATGTCGGCGCCGCTCGCCACGAACTTCTTCGCGACGCGGGCGTCAACGGAGAGCGTGTAGTGGAGGCGTGCGCGGCCACGGGGTATCGCCTGCACGAAGTCAGGCCCCTGGGGCAGGTCGTACTGGATGACGTGGCGCGCGAAGGGCTGGCCGTCGTCATAGCGACCGAGGGCCCCGAACGTGAAACCTCTGATGTCGTTCGCGGTGAGCCACATCCGCAGGCTGTACGCGCGGTCGAAGAACAGACGTCCGTAGCCGAAGGTGTCGGCGTTGGTGCGATCGTAGCTCTCGCCCACCACGCCGAAGTCGTTCTCGGCCACACGCAGACCACGATTGCCGCCGCGGCCGGAGACCCGGAAAGCGGCGCCGGTGAGACCCCAGTGAATGTGTTTCCCGTTCGTCTCGAAGCCAAGTTCCGCGCCTTCTCCCAGCGCGCGATGTTCGTCCGGGTTGGTCAGAACGTATTGCGAGGACGTGAACGAGCGCAGGCTCTCTTCGACGATGGGGAGGATCTGATCGTCCGAGGCGCCCACGATGTCGCCCGAGGGATCGGGGATGTTTCGAGTCCGCGCGATCTCCGATCCCTGCGGGTTCAGCGCGGTCTCGATGAGGTCGCGGTCGCGGCGGGCCCAGGCGGTTGCGTGAATGCCGAGAGCACGCCACTTCGACTTGAAACCAATGATCACGCGACGCATGGTGGGGAGAGCGAGGTCGGGATCCACGCCCACCGCGCCCCGGCGGGCCACTTCGATGCCGAGTTCGGAAGCGCTCGCGCGACCATCGCGGTTGTTGTCACGCCAGA
>JANNJB010000458.1:0-1568 GCA_031405615.1 Vicinamibacteria bacterium
CTCGCCGCGTTTCGGGTGGATGCCTGAGCGCTGCCACTGACCGGCAGGAAGGGCACGCAGCAGCCGCAGGTTGTCTTCCCGCAGCCGCGCGAATTCCCTGAGCGCGGCACCGAGGTCCTGAGTGTTGTAGCCGTTCTTCACCGCGAGGTCATCGACCTCGAGCATGTAGAAGGCGGGCTTCTCTGAGAACGCGGCTTTGACCAGACGATCCGCCCAGAGTTTCTCGATGTCGCGAAGGTGACAGACCACTTCCATGGCCGACCATTTGTCGGGCGCGGGTTTGCGACGAAGGACCGCGTCATCGAGCTTCTTCGTAAGGTCGCCGGCCTTCTTTGGACCCGATTCCAGCGCTTCTAGGGCGGCGGCCCTCTTCTTGATTCCCTCGATCTGCGCGAGGTGCGGTTCGTCGTTGCCCATGGCCTGACGACGCAGCAGCGCTTCCATCGTCAGCGGCCCTGCGGTCTCGTGCGTACCCATCCGCTCCCAGCGCGGCCCCTTCACCGACTTGAGAAGCTTCAGGCACTCCTTCCGCAGCCTGAGCCAGTCGCGAAGGAGGTCAGGCAGCCGCAGGCTGCGGTAGTCGTCGCGGATCGCATAGATGTCGCCGTCGATGTCGGAGAGGGCGGGATTCTCCTCGGCGAGGATCCGGCGATAACGCGTGAGGTAGGCATCGCGCTCCATGTCGCGCATGTGCGCGACGATTTCGAGGATGGACCACTTGCCCGGACCCGGAGTCCAGAGCAGAAGTTTTTTCGGAACACCCTTGAGCGCGGCCTTCAGACGAGCCGGCGTCTCAGCGACGATGTGGAGTAGCGCGGATCTTTCGAGATCGGTCATAGTTCCCATTTCAGTATCGCCAGCTGGTGACGTCGGCGCCTTGGGGCGCGGTCTTGAGGATCCGCTCGACGATCTTCGGCGCGAACATCTGGTGATAGCGCAGGCGCGAGTACGCGTTCGAGCGGGTGTGATCGCCGTTCCAGCAGTGCTCCGCGCGATCGCCGTAGTCCACTTCCCCGCCGAAGGGCGGGTTCTTCGTGGACTTCAAGAACTCCTCCGTGAAGTACACGGCGTTGTTGAGGTAGTAGTTGTCCATGTCGCCGACGTAGATATTGACCTTGCCCTCGAGCTTCTTCCCGAGGCCCTTGTCCCAGTCGCGTTTCATGATGTGGGTGAGGTCGTAGTTGTCCCGCCAGTACGCCGCCACTTCCTTGTCGATCTTCCCGGTGGTGCGATCCCAGATGGGCTTGGGATAGCCGTCGGGGCCGACCGGTGAATAGGTCGCGGTCCAGATGTCGAACTGTCCGCCCGAGCGCCCCTTCGAGCCGAGCACGCTCTCCATCCGGTTCATCTGCTCAACCGTGGCGGAGATGTGACCCAGATAGTTCCGATGCGCAGGACGCGCCACGACCTTCCACGGGCCTTTCGCAAAGTACGCATTCTCGTCGTCGTAGATATTGACCGAGGTAAACGCCCGGAAGTCGATCGGGTCGGGGCATGCGGCGTAACAGCCGTTGTAGAAGTCGGGATAGAAGATCTGCACCGCGAGCGCTTCCCAGCCGCCGGTCGAG
>JANNJB010000459.1:0-6846 GCA_031405615.1 Vicinamibacteria bacterium
CGCATGCGCTCCACGTACATGGAAAACGGCCCGCACAAGCCCGAGGAGATCATCCAGTCGGTGAAGAAGGGCATCTTCTGCCAGAACTTCACCAACGGCCAGGTCCAGATCGGCGCCGGAGATTTCACCTTCTACGTGAAGAACGGCTATCTCATCGAAGACGGGAAACTCACTCGGCCGATCAAGGACGTCAACATCATCGGCAACGGCCCCAAGGTTCTCGAGCAGATCGACATGGTGGCGGACGATCTCACCATCGACCAGGGCGGCTGGACCTGCGGCAAGGACGGCCAGAGTGTGCCCGTCTCGCAGGGGATCCCCACCGTGCGCGTCGCGTCGATTACGGTCGGCGGGCGAAGCGACCGCTGAGCCTTCCCCCAAACCCCAACATGACAACTCGAGAGACAGTGAGCGAAGAGTTTTGCGCGGTGGCGCGGAACTCAGTGAAGTCCGCCCAAACCGCGGGCGCCCAGGGCGTGGCGGCGCGGATCGGCAAGGTCCGTGAGGTGGCGGTTCAGTGGCGCGACGGTGCGATCGAGCAGGTGACCGAGTCCACGACACGCGGACTCGCCCTGAGCCTGTATGTCGATGGACGTTTCGCTTCGGTCAGCACCAGCGATCTGCGGCCCGGTGCCATCGACCCGTTCATCGCGGACGCGGTGGCGATGACGCGGACCCTTTCCGAAGACCCGTTTCGCACCCTGCCCGATCCCTCGCTCTATGAAAACCGGCCGACCCTCGACCTGGAGTTCGCGGATCCTGATTACGGAACCGTGACGGCGAGCCGTCGCCGCGATCTGGCGAAGGCCATCGAAGAGGCCGCCCGCAGCGTGCCGGGGGCCGATCGGATCCTGTCGGTCACGACGTCGGTCAGCGACTCGCGGTCGGAGATGTTCCGGGTCACCTCGAATGGCTTCGAAGGCGAGCGGATCGACACGTCGTTCTGGCTCTCCGGCAGCGTGGCCGTGCAGGACGACGATGGACGGCGGCCCGAGGATGGCGATTTCTCCGGCGGCCGCTTCGTGAAGGATCTGGGCGATCCGGCCGAGGTGGGTCGATCGTCGGCGCGGCGCGCACTCGCGCGTCTGGGTGCGAGCAAAGCTCCCACAGGCGTCATGACCATGGTCCTCGACCATCGCACCGGTGGGCGTCTGGTGAGCGCCCTGCTCTCCCCTCTATCCGCATCCTCGATTCAGCAGCGACGGTCCTTCCTCGAGGGCCGGGTCGGTCAGGCGGTGGGCAACTCCCTCCTGAACATCACCGACGATCCCCTGATTTCGAAAGGCTTCGGCTCACGCCACTTCGACGGAGAGGGTATCTCCGCGCATCCGCTTCCCCTTTTCGAATCCGGCGTCTTGCGCAACTACTACGTCGACACGTACTACGGGAAAAAGCTCGACCTCAAGCCCACCACGGGCAGCACGTCGAATCTCGACTGGGGACTTGGGCCGAAGTCGGAAGCCGAGCTCATCGCTGATGCCGGCGAAGGCGTCTTCGTGACCGGTTTTCTCGGCGGAAATTCGAACGGCACGACCGGCGACTACTCCCTCGGCATCCAGGGCTTCATGATCCGCAAGGGCGAGATTGCCGAGCCCGTGGCCGAAATGAACATCTCCGGAAATCAGCTCGACTTGTGGAAGCGTCTGGTGGGTGTCGGGAACGATCCCTTCGAGTATTCACCGCTTCGGACGCCTACGCTGGTGTTCGAGGGCGTGTCCTTCGCCGGCGTTTAGCAGGGGTTCGAGGAGGCCGTCGAGGAAGAGTCGGCCCCCGTCACTGCGAGTCGGTCCACGGGCTTCCCCCGTGACTGTAGAGAGAAACCCCACGGCGTCATCGCGAGTCGGTCCACGGACCAAGGTCCGTGACTGGGGAGAGAAACCCCACATCGTCATCGCGAGGAGCCCGTCGGAAGGCGAAGCGACGACGCGATCCTCAGGCTGGGTAGTTGTGGCCCGCGTGGCCGGGCGCTGCGGTGGGCTCGCGGCGCCGGGGACGCCTCCCGCGTCGGCACTGCGTTTACGAAACTTCGGAATCGTGTGCCTCCTTGCTCGGCTCGTTGAGCGCAAACCTCGATCACGGACTGTGGCGACTCGCGCTCAACGCCCCGGCCGCCAGCGACCCACCGCAGTGCGGGCCACGCTTCATCCTCCGGTCAAACGCCAACTTCAGAAAACGTCCTGAAATGGGCCGTATTCGCACGGGTTTCTTGGCAGGAGACCGTCGTCGAAGTCCCCCGCGGGGGCTCCACAACCCGCGGTCGTGGGGCTTGACTGGCAAACCGCCTTTGTTTCACCTACGCTTCTTTTGGAATGTCGGAGACGGTGGCGCGCTCCTGCGGTTCTATTGAGGTCCTGGCCTGGTGAAGCTTCCACTGCGGCTGGTCGGCAGACTCGGCGGTGACACTGGGGCTGGCAAGGGTGCTGTGATGATGACTCTTGGCTGCGACCTTGGCGTAGTAGCGAATCAACGCGGGCGTGTCTCGCTGTGGACAGCTGACCTAGGGCGACAGATTTGGACCCGCAAGGTGGCAGGGTGGAGCGCCAAGCCTAGATTGTGTGGCGATCGCCTGCTGGTAGGGCCGGTGGGCGGGGTCGTCGAGGTTCTAGAGTTGGTCAGCGGGGACGTACGCAACCAGATTCCATGCGACCTGCTCGCGGGTGTAGTCGCGGCAGATAGCGAGCTGTTGATCCTCTTCGGCAGCGGCAAGCTCATTGCCCTTGATCTGTTCGGCAGGGTGATCTGGGAGAGACCCGGGTTGATTAGTCACATCGTGCAGGCATGCGACGACCTTTTTCTGACCGACGATCGAGATACGCGCTTGGTGTGCCTGAGCTTGAAGACAGATGCCGAGCGATGGGCGTTTCGTATTCCGCCTGTTGGCGACGGCGAGGCAGGGAAGCGTTCGCGCATTATTCCCGCCGGCTTTCCGTCGGTGAGTGTCGTTGGAGACTCCTTGGTCGTAGTTGCAATGGACGCGCGCGTTTTCCGAATCACTGCTGCCTCCGGGGAAATACTGACAGAGGGGCAGGCACCAATGGCTGGGCCCTTCACAACGAGCCAGGAATCATTGTTCTTCGCCCGGGACTACGAACTGTCCATTTTCAGCCACAGCGAGATGCGCGAGACTGAGCGCGTCGAGTTTCGTTCAAGCGTTCAGCCGCTCTACCGCGGTCGGACCCCATCAATTCTCGGTATCGCCGTTGCGGGCGAGTCGTTGTTCTGGAGTACGGAATACAGTTCGTTGATGGGTGTCGCCCTCAGGCCGGACTCAGCGGGTCTTCGAAATACCTGGCACTGGGAGATGCCCGGAGCAATCATTCCTATCTCCGACGGTCCCGTCCCAGCTGACGAGTACCTCTATTTCTCGAAGAAGGGTGATGATCCAGAATTGCTGTGTTTTGGCGAGAAGAACCTGGGCTGAGAGCACCATCTCGAGGCTGGAGCTTCGGAATGCCCGTTTTCTCCCACCATCGGTGAATTCGCTCCTTCATCGTTCCGAAGAAGCGTGCGATTCGTCCGTTCTGCGAGGGGCAAAAAGGCCCGCTCAGTTGATGGTCTCACCTACGCTGCGATCGTCAGGAGGGAACGAACGTCAGATCGGCCGGCGGATCACTGCCGTCAGGACGTTGAGGAGCCGGAGGACTATCGCGCGAGCTTCCGCGGTGTCCGGGGCTGCGACTTCGAGATCGAGGAGATCAAGACAGGCGAGACACTCGACGGCGGAACCGCGCGCGATCGTGTAGTGGCGGGCGCGCTCGCGCGGTGTTGAGCGTCCCGCGCCCTCCGCTACGTTCAACGGAACGGAAATGGAAGCGCGGTCGAGTTGATCCGAGAGTTCTGAACGGCGGAGCGGAAGCCATCGAACCACGATGCGCCGGAACTCGACGGCGAGACGGTACGCGTCGAATCGATAGAGGGAAGGAGTGCGGGCGGTGAGCATCGGCGTGGGTCCTTTCGAGATGAAGGCCGGTATAGGCCTTCGACGCCTCTAGAACCGCCGTAGCGAGGGCTGAAGTCAAGGGCGGAGCTTTTCCGATAGGAAAAGTGCGGAGCGAAGCGAGGCACCCTTTACTTCTGTCCTCGCGGAGGCGACCATCTTCACCGTCGAAGGTCCGAGTCGGCCGCCGGGGAAAGGACCTCGGGCGACGTTCAACGGTCCACGACCTTCGCGGGGGCGCTCACGCGGACGATTGTCGATCGGCGGCGACGGTCACGGTTCATCGACCGCGATTCCACCACCTTCACGATTCGATCAAGGCGAGACCCACGTTCACGGCTACGGAATGCGCGGTTCGAGGATTGCTTCGTCGCCCTCGTTTGATGAGCTTCCTCGCAATGACGTATGGACATTCACGAACTGCTGACCGGTTCGGGGTTGCGGGGCACGCGCAGCGTGCCCCTACGAACGGTCGTGCCCCGGCGACGGGTCGCGTTCACGGGCCGTCGAAATGCGACGACTTGCACGTTCACGATCCATCGAACGCGAGCTCGCTGGTGTTCGAGCGCGCGTTCTCCGCCGGCGTTTAACAAGGGTTCGTACGAGGATCGCTTCGCTTTCCGCCAGAACGTCGGGGCCGCTCGCGATGACGAAGCTGAGCCCCGCCTCGGGGCTCAGGCAGAGAGTTTGGCGAGCACTTGCCCGGCGGGATGAAACGCTGCAAGAATGAAGGAAGTTCTTCCGTCCCTTCAATTGTCGTTCCATTCATCCAGGAGACTTTCATGCTTTCACGCCGATTTTTCGGAAACGCCCTCATTGTCACCATCGCCGCCGTAGGATTCACCGCCTGCGACAGCGACCCTCAGGAGAAGTACGTCGCTGAACTTCGCGGTTCGAACGAAGTGCCCGCCAATACCTCGTCGGCCATAGGACGGGTGGTGCTTCTGGTGAGCCGCGATGCCTCGTACGCCGAGTACTCGGTTGAGGCGAGCGGACTCTCTGCCGGCATTCAGGGCGGCCATTTTCATCGGGGCGCGCCGGGGGCTAATGGCGGGGTCATCCTGAGTTTCTTCTTCAACAGCAGCGGAGTGGCCACGAACTCCGTGACTCCGGGCACGACCGACCTCGAGATCAACAAGGCCATCGCCCGCACGATCACCAAGGCCCAGCTCGACGTGATCCTCGCCGATCTCCGTGCGGGGAACCTCTACGCGAATGTCCATACGCCGAATTTCCCCGGTGGCGAGATTCGCGGACAGATGACGCGCCAGTAGGGGTCCCGGGCACGCGCAGCGTGCCCCTACAGGGCCCCGCAATGTCGGCCGAACCGCCCACCGGCCCGCGTTTCGACGCGGGCCGTTTTTATTTCCCGGTTTCGCGCCGCCGCGCCTGGGCGAGCATCAGGACGTGGCCCACCGCCATCGCGGCCAGGATGATCCCGGCCTGGGCGAAGCTCCTCGTCGAGAGCATGTAGGCGCAAAAGCCCAGGGCGAGGGCCGAGATGGGCACGGCGAAGGGAACATGGAAGTGCGCCTGGCCCATCCGCCGCCTGAAGACCCAGAGTGAGACGCACACCATCGCGTAGATGATCAGTCGGACGATGGCCGAGAGCACGGCGTTCCACTCGAAGGTTCCAAGAATCGCGAGGGCCCCGGCAACGAGCGAGAAGACGATGATCGAAACATGCGGCGTCCGGAACTTCGGATGGACGCGCGCCAGCACTTCCGGCATTTCGCCGCGTTCGGCCATTGAAAAGAGGAGGCGGGGCGACTGGAGCCCGTTACCAGTGGCCCAGCCCCAGACTGAGATCATGGCCGCGAACGACGCGAAGGCGATGCCCGCCGGTCCCCACAGGACCTGGAAGGCGGCCGCTATGGGCGCTTTCTCCTGCTGAAGATTCGGCACGAGGCCGATCGTCACGTACTGGACGGAAATGTAGACGGTTGCGATGACCGCGAGGGCTGCGAGCAGAGCGAAAGCGCTGTCCTTCTTCGCATCCTTCGCTTCCCCCGCGGACATCAGCGGTGACTCGAACCCTCCGAAGGCGAAGACAAGAAGCAGGATCGCCTGGGTCCACTGGGGCTCGGCCACGGTCTGGGTGGCGAGCACCTCCGCGGAAACGTTGGGCAGACCCCAGATAACGAGCAGGCCAAGAGGCAGGAGCTTGGCGACGGTGAAGATGTCGATCGCCCAGGAAGCCTGCTTCACTCCAATGAGGTTGATGGTGGTGATGACGAAGAGAACGCCGATGATGACCGCGGACCGGCCCGCGCCGCCCGAGGCCGCGGGCAGAATCTGCGACAGGTAGCTCGCGAAGATGTTCAGGTTCGCCGCCGCGGAAAGCAGCCGGGTCCATAAAGTCAGCCAGCCGGCCTGGAACCCGACGTGACGGCCGAAGGCTTCCCGCGAGTACAGATAGGCCCCGCCGCTGTCCTCGAACCGGCTCGCGACCTCGGCGAAGCACAAGACGATGGTCAACACCGCGAGGGCGGCGATGAGGTGAGCGAGCGGACTGCGGACCCCGGTGAGTGCCGCGATCTGCGCGGGCATTCCGAAGATCGCGCTGCCGATGACCCCGTTCACGATGGCGAGGGTCAGGTCGGTCCGGGAAATGGCGCGGACGGGGCGAGGAGCGCTCATTCAAGGCGATGATAGCCAATGCGTTGAGGGCGCGGCCGAATCGCCGGGCCACGCGTCTAAACTGGGAGGGAACCACATCTTCCGGGGAGAACCGCCATGCGTCTACGCTCGTATCCGGTCCTAGCCGTCCTTGCCGTCCTGGCCCTCCTCGCGGCGGGCCCGGCCACGGCTCAGGATGAACTCTCCTCGGTGGCCACCCTTCAACTCGCCGACGGCACTTCGGTCGCCCTCGTCGAGTGGAAGCTCACCTACGAGTTCGCGGCCTGGAG
>JANNJB010000460.1:0-10692 GCA_031405615.1 Vicinamibacteria bacterium
GGTCTCCCCGGGCTCTTCTTCGATCAGGAGTTCGGTCTCTTCATCTACGCGCCGATCTTCGTGCTTTCCTTCGCGGGCTTCGTCCATCTGTGGCGCAAGCGTCCATCGATGGCGTTCGCGGCGCTGATAGCGGGCGGCGGCATCATCGCCACCGCTTCGGTCTGGCCGATGTGGCGGGGGGGCTTCAATCCTCCGTCCCGTTTTCTGGTTCCCCTGGTTTCGATCCTCGCCGTGGGTCTTGCCCTGGCTCTGCAACGCGGCGTGCGTTCCTCGACGGCGTTGCTCGCCGGCTGGAGCCTCTGGTGCGGCGTGGGCGGCGCGATGAACATCGAGACCATCCATCGCGACCGCGACGGTGTGGCGCCTTTTTTCAGGACTCAGTCGGGAGCGAGGGAGTGGACGGCCGCGCTGCCCTCATTCGTGCTGCCTGAGGACAAGCAGACTCGCGCCCTCGCCGTGCCCTGGGCCCTGCTTCTGGCCTTGCCCCTTGTGGGCGCGGTCCGTCGCCCCGAGGTTGGGGCGCCCCGGAAACCGTCTCGCGAGGCCCTTCTCGCCGTCGCGGCGTTCATGGCCGCGGCGATCATCGCCGACCGCTTGAGCCCGCGAATGCGCGCGCCCGAACGCGATGCCGTCCGTCTCCTGGGCTCGCCTGCCCTCCTCGTCCCGGAGTTTCGATTCGAGGGCGTCTCACCGGCCGAATGGAGGATCGACTTCCTCCACGAGCCGCATCGCAACCCCAGCGGTTCGCTCTTCGCGCGGCAGGTGACGCTTCGGCCCGGAAAATTCGAACTGATCCTGCGGACCGATGATTCGTTCGGTGCGGATCTGCCGACCCTTCGTGTCGCCGAACATCGCACGGGCGGCGCGACGTCGTGGGCGATGCGCGCTGAACCGCAGGCTCTCGGCGCGACCTTTGAGGTGCGCGCGCGGGCGGAGTTCAACCTCTATCTGGTCGGGGGCGCTCCGGGGATGTTCTCAGCCGCGAGGTTGCGCCGGCTCTCCGATTGACTCAGCCAAGGCGTCAGCGCAGGTCGTCGCCGCCGCGTTCGGTCGGGAGGCCCTGGCGGACCAGGAGCCGGTAGCTGTTCGCCGCGATGACCTTGTCCTGGGCCTTGAGCGCGGCCCGGATGTTGTAGCTCCCCGCTCGCGAATAGTAGTGCTCGGACGAGAAGCGACGATCGATCTTCATGCCGGGCTCAAAGGGCTCGCAGTCGGAGTCCTGGAGGCTCTTGCTGCCGTCATCCCAGTCCCACTCGATGGCGAGGCAGTAGAAGTCCTCCGAGTCCTCACCGCCCGTGAGCTCGGCGATGGCGAGGACGCTGACCGGCGAGAAAGCCATTCGCGGGGAGACGCGCACGCCTAGGGTGGGTTTTTTCGGCTTGGCGCTCGCCGGCACGCCGAACATCAGGCTGCTCGCGATCACGACTCCCAGGATGCTGGTTATGGACTTGCGGTTCAAGAAGTACCTCCCGCGGTATGACAAGTAAGACGAGCGGCGATGAATTTTGGACGGGCCGACGATGAGGCCCGATCTTAGAGCCGAGGTCATACAATCTGCCAAGTGCCCACCCCGTCCCGCGCGATCGAGATTCCCGAGGGCGTCGCGGTGTGCGCCCGCGCGCTCGGCGAGAAGGGGGGACGGGTGTTCCTGGTGGGCGGAGCGGTCCGTGACGCAATGCTCGGAAGGAGCGTCAAGGATTACGATCTCGAGGTCTTCGGCCTCTCAGGCGACGCGGTGGCGGGAGCACTTGGCGCGGTGGCGAGGGTCGAGCCCGCGGGCGATTCCTTTCCTGTCTTCAAGGTCGCGGGCCTTCCCGGGGTCGGCGGACAGATCGACGTCGCGCTGCCGCGCCGCGATTCGAAGAAGGGTCCGGGTCATCGCGGGATCGACGCGGTGGCCGATCCCTTCATGTCGATCGCGGAGGCGGCGCGGCGGCGGGACTTCACGATCAATGCCATGATGATCGACCTCGGGAGCGGCGTCATCGAGGATCCCTTCGGCGGCGCCTCGGATCTGGCGGCACGGGTGCTGCGCGTGGTCGACGAGACCACTTTTGGCGACGATCCGCTGCGCGCGCTGCGGGCCGCCCAGTTCGCGGCCCGTTTCGAGCTCAGTGTCGAGGAGCGGACCGCGCGGCTGTGTGCGTCGATGCCCCTTGGCGAATTGCCGGCGGAGAGGATCTTCGGCGAGATCGAGAAGGCGCTGCTTCAGGCACGGCTTCCTTCCATCGCTTTCACCCTCCTCGCTGATTGGGATCAGTTGAAGGCCATCGCTCCCGAACTGGTTCCCCTCGCGGCGACGCCCCAGGATCCGGTCTGGCACCCCGAGGGGGACGTGTGGACGCACACGCTCCTTTCCCTTGATGTCGCACGTGGCTTCATAGACGATCTCGACACGCCCCGGGCGCTCGCGGTGATGCTCGGGACGTTGTGCCACGATCTCGGCAAACCCGGGACCACGAAGTTCGAAGACGGCCGCATCCGTTCGCGCGGTCACGAGGAAGCGGGAGTTGAGCCCACGCTGTCGCTTCTCGATCGCTGGAACGTTCACACCCGCGATTCGTTTCCCCTGCGCGATCAGGTGGTGGCGCTGGTTCGGGATCACCTCAAGCCGGGCGCCTTCTATCAGGCCCGGGCCGAAGTTGGCGTGGGCGCGATCCGCCGCCTGGCACGGCGCGTCGAGGCCGATCTGCTCTACCGCGTGGCGAAGGCCGACTGCCTCGGCCGCACCGGTGACTTTCCGCCCGTCGCGATGGAGTGGTTCATTGAAGAGGTCCGCCGGCTCGCGGTGGAGCGCCGGCCCCCGCCGCCGCTGCTGCAAGGCCGCGACATCCTCGGTCTCGGGGTTACTCCCGGTCCGCGAATCGGCCGGATCCTGGCGGAGGTTTACGAGATGCAGCTCGATTCGAAGGTCCAGACGCGAGAAGAAGCCCTAAGAGAGGCGCAACGCCTCGTAGCGGCCGCCGCGAACTGACGACGCCGTAGGGGCACGCTGCGCGGGCCCCGCAACCCCGGCTCCGTCCGGCGGAACGTGAACGTCGCCGGATGGCGTTCGATGGATCGTGATGCTTGGCACCGAATGCGGCCTTCGCCACGGTCCGTCGGACGGATCGCGGGTTGCGGGGCACGCGCAGCGTGCCCCTACGGGCGGTCCCGCCGCCGCCGGCTTACTCCGTCGGGCACTCTTCCGCGCGATGGCCGACCGAGGTCTCGCGGTCGAGGACGGCCAGCGTGTGTTTGTAGATGTTCTCGACCTCCATCCGCGAATTGGCGATCGCGGTCAGGCCGAGCTTCCCGTGCTGCGACAGCGCTCCGATGAGGTGGAACAACACGCCGGACTCCGTGGAGTGCGAGTAGTGAAGGCGGTTGATGGTGAGGATCTCGATCAGATCTTCGGGCAGCAGGCCGCGGTAACTGTCGGACTTCAGATTGTCGGTGGCGCGGTAGTACTTCACATGTCCCGAGGGTGAGCGGAAGAGTCCAGTGCTTTCGTCGATCCCGCCGCCGGTGAGGAATTGGAGGGCGAGGAAGGGATGGGTGGTTCCGCCCATGCGCAGGTTGATCTCGAGCGCCGCGATCGACCAGGGGCTCTGAGAGCCGTTGCGGAAGGCGAGGAAGTCGATGGCGAAACGTGAGACCACGCCCTTCTTCGCGAGAACTTCGCCGATGGCGCGCGCCGATTCCTGGATGGACATCCGGTACTCATCGTCCGCGGGGAACTGGCAGCCGAGGAAGATCTGCCCGGTGGCGCCGCCCAGCAGCTGGTCGTGGGTTGAAATCACCATCACCTGGCCGGAGGGGGAAATCCGGAGCTGGGCCGAGGGCGACGTCTTCTCGTTCGCGTCCATGAACTCCTCGACGATGCCGCCCATGCGGGTGAATTTGTCGAGATAGACCTCCGGGGTCTCCTTCGGAATCGAGAACTGCATCTGCTTGATCTCATCCTTGACCGCGGCGCGTGAGAACTCGTCGGGATAGCGGTAGAGAGCGTTGCCTTCGCCTGAGAAACTTTCGTTGAGCTTCACCACTGCGCGTTTCAGACTCGGGTCGCGCTTCTTCATCTCGTAGAGCGAATCCGCGATGTCGCCCTCGGTGCGCAGATCTTCGAAACCGAAGGGCAGCGCCACGCCCGCCTCTTTGAACGCCTTGCGGCTGCCCGACTTGGTGCCGAGGTGATTGAGCGAAGGATCGACGCCGTTCAGGGGAATGCCGAGAAGCACCGCGAGTTTTCGTTCGAGCGGCGTCGAGTTGAAGACGGTGAGATACGCCCGGTCCTTGTCGAGGATGCCCTGGCGGATGCGTTCGATGAGCCGGGGGCGTTCGAGGATCTTCTCGGTGAGCGAGCGCGCCGAATCGTCGTAGGCGCACAGGAGGGTCAGGCGCGACCGCGCGTGGGAGGCGGGGATGCCGGCGAGGAACTGGAAGTAGTACTCCAGGATCATCGGATGCACGGGTTGGGAAGTGACGTACACCATCCGCGCCCGGGGATTACGCAGCCGGATCAGGAGGAAGAGCAGCCGCTCTTCATAAAAGCTCGAACCGGAGAGACGACGCAGCTCGGCCTGGTCGAGGGACAGCGAGGGCACCACGACCGACGTCGCGGGCTCGTCGTCCTTGTAGGTCATCGAGTTCCAGACCGCCTCGAGCCGCGGCTTGAGGATCTCGAACTGGCGCAATTCCTCGTCGATGGTGATATCCCACGGGAACGGTGGTTTGGGAAGCGTCATGTTCGCTCCTCCGCTCGTGGCGTCGGCCGCGGCCGGTTGCGTCTTTCGCCGAGGGGCCAGTCGAGCACCTGATCTTCATGCATCTCGAAGACACGGTTCACCCGTTCGGCGTGGCGGCGCAGGTTCTTGACGAGGTGGAAACGCAGGGGCCACACGAAGGTGAAACCGGTGGTGATCGCGAGCTGTTGCGCGAGTTCGGGGTCGCGGTGCCCTTTGGCCAGAACTTCCATGCGCTCGTCATACCAGGCCCGTGTGACTTCGCCGCGCTCCCAGAGGTTATCGGCGATGAGCTTCTGACGCCCGGCGTCCATGATCTCGGGGTGATGGTTCACACCGAACATACGCGGCATGGTGCCCGAGGGGTCGCGCGCGAACTCGACCCCCGTCATGGCGTCGCCGACCGAGCCGTCCGAGGACAGGGTCTCGAAACTGAGCGGGGCTACTTTCAACACCGCGGCCGGGTCCGGGATCAGGTCGAAGAGGCGGGAGTCGATGGCCTGGAAGCGCGACGTTCCGGTATTGCGGACGAAGCCCGAGAACCAGGGATGATGTTCGGCGCCCTCCGAGAGGGCGTTCTCCACGATGCCGGCGCTCTTGCCGCCCTTCTCCTGGCCCCGCTCCACGGGCGCGGCGATGCCGGACCACCGGCACAAGACGCCGAACGAGTGGCACACCGCCACGAGGCTCGCGTCGGGATCGGCGAGGATCTGGTCGAAGAGCCCGAACGCTCGTGTTTCCCAGGATGGGTCTTCTTTGACACCCTGCGAGAACGCGGTGACGCCATCGTTCTTGTGCGGATCGATGTGTCCGGGGCCGCCGGTGCCGAGGTAAAGGGCGAAACGGCCGCCCGGAGGCTCCGGAAGAAGCCCGGCCCGTCGGACGTCGAAGGAGAAGACCCGGACTTTCAGGTGCGCCTTGCGGATCAGGTGCTCGAAGTCGCAGGCTGCCTCGCGCACCGCCTGCACGATCGAGTTGTGGCCGAGGTTCGGCCAGCCGTGGTGCATGTCGAGGACCGCGATGTCGCAGACGCCGTCTTCCGGTTTTGGCAGTGATTCGCCCGGCTCGACCCGGTGATACGAAAAGACGGAATGCAGGCCCTTCATGGCGCAGTTGTCGAGACAGGCGACTTCGCCCACTTCGCCCATTCGTTTGCAGGTGGTGACGATCTTGTCGGACGACACGTGTTTTCGCTAGACCTTTCCTTCAACCACGAAAGCGGGGACCTGGCCGCCGCCCGAGGTCACGTTGGCGAGAGACGAGCCGGAAAGGCGGGTGAGAAAGCCTTCGACCTCGCCGAAAAAGAGATACGGATCGAGGTCGACCACGAAATCACGCGAGGGCAGTCCGGGATCCGCCAGGGGGAAGGGCTGCCGGCCGATTTCGACCTTGCGCTGGACGACATAAGGACTCTTGAGGGAGGCGGCGATCGCGGCGTCCCACTCGGCCTCGCTCGACTCGAAGCCCAGGAAGACGCCCTTACCGCCGTATTCGTCGTTCGGCTTCAGGACGAGTTCAAAGCGGTGCTTGGGATCGCGCATGAAAGAGAGGAGATCGATCTCCCGGCCCTCGTAGGTAGTTTTCTCTTCCCGCACCACGCGCGTCCAGGGCACCGTCTCCTTGATGGCGGCGCGTTCGGCGTCGGTGAACAGGGCATGGTGGTCTTCGTCGGTGAGCACCGCGAAGATCGCCTTCTTGTGGATGGGCTTGCAGCCGAACGGGTTCACGAACACGCAGGCTTTGGCGCGTGCGGCGTCGAGCAGCGGTTTCACCTCGTCGGCTTTCTCGAGCAATTCATTCACGAGAAGCCGCTTGTAGACGATGTCCACCGCCATCCCGTTGTGGCGGAGTGCTTTCGCCTCGAACGTCATGTTGCGGGGATCGCACACGATGGCCGAAGCCCCCGCGGCTTCGAACAGGTCGCGCAGAATGTGGTGCTCGGTGCGGGTGGGGACCTCGTCGTAGTCCACGATCGCGATCGTGGGGTTCGCCTTCTCACCGCCGGCCTGGCGATAGCAGGTGACGAGGGTTTCGAGGAGCTTCACGCACGGCCGAGGACGGTGGATGGTGAACGACTTCTGAAGCTCGCGCATCACGCCGAGATCGAGGAAGACGTCCGACAGAACGTCCGCGTAGCCGAGACCGGCCGGGGTCTCCGCGTTGAGCTCGACAAAGGCATACGACGTCGGAGTCAGGAAGGAATCGAGGCGCGAGAGGGGCGAGGGTGAGGATGCGCCCGGGTCCATGGCCACGAGTTCGCTTTCTTCCGGGGTGAGACCCACCATCTCGTGGAGCGAGGGGCCAAGCGCCTTCCAGGCCTTGATCGTGGCGCTGTAGATGCCACGCGCCGCAGAGCGCACGTGGTCGTAGTCCTCCCGGGCCACGAATTGGGGCATGGCGAAGGGGCACAAGACGCGTCCGCCGAAAGTCGCGCCCCCGGCGCGCAGCCGGGTGCCGAGGTGCTCCTCGATCTCCTGGGCCAGCGCACCCTCGTCCCGGAGCAGACGCGTGTAGAGGTCCACGGCGTCTGCGGACAGCGAAGGCATGCCCTCGATTGTATGCGAGGATGCCGGGCATGATCCTCGAGACCGAAAGGCTCACTCTTCGCCCTTTGCGGGAGGCGGATCTCGACGCCTATGCCGCCATGTGCACGGACGCCGAGGTCATGCGTTTCCTCAATGCTACCGGCGCGATCCTCTCCCGGGCCGACGCCTGGCGGCAGATGTCGATGTACCTCGGTCACTGGGAACTGCGGGGCTACGGGACGTGGGCGGTCGAGGAGCGGGGAAGCGGCGATTTCGTCGGCCGCGTGGGACTCCACTTTCCCGAAGGCTGGCCGGACCGGGAACTCGGCTGGACCATCGCGCGGAAGTTCTGGGGGCGCGGTTATGCGAGCGAAGCGGCGCGCGGCGCCATCGCGCACGCGTTCGACACCCTCGGATGGCCGCACCTCGTGAGCCTGATTCATCCTGACAACCACCGCTCGGCGCGTGTAGCGGAGCGTCTCGGCTACTACGGTCACGGCACGGCGGAGGTGGTCGGTCTCCGGCTGACGATGTACCGCCTGGACCGGAGTCCGCGATCAAGCTGATCCCGCGATCAAGCCAACCGCGCTTGACGAGAGGTCAAAGGGGCGGGATCGGTGGTACCGGCTCGCGGATTGCCGCCCTACCGATAAGGCCCGCTCGTAAGCCCCATCAGACGTTCGACCTCCGCTGGCGATAGTTCAACGGCCCCCCCCAGCAGGCGCGCCATGAACGCGACCCGCGCCACGTGCTCGAGCGTCTCCATGCGGTGATGCGCCTGGGCCAGCGTCTGGCCCACCGTGACCGCGCCATGGTTCGCGAGCAAGGCGGCATGACCTTCAAGAAGGCCTCCCGCCACCGCACTCGCCAGTTCATCCGTACCCGGGGTGGCGTAGGGGATCAGGGGGACGGCTCCGAGCACCAGCACCGACTCTGCCAGGATCGGGGCGTCCAGTCGCACGCGGGCCACCGCGAAAGCGGTGGCGGTGGGGGGATGTGCGTGGATCACCGCCCGCACATCGGGCCTGTGCGCATAGATCGCCGCATGCATCCTGGACTCGGACGACACCAACGGACCGCCGTCCGCATGACGCCCGTGTTGATCGATGAAAACCACATGCTCGGGCGTCATCAGGCCCTTGCTGATGCCGCTCGCCGTCACCAGATAGCCGTCCGGAACCCGCACCGAGATGTTCCCCTCGGTAGCGGTTACGAGTCCCTTTTCGTGCAGGCGTCGGCCCGCGTCGACTATGGCCGCTCGCTCGCTCTCGTGACCCACGGGCGAGAACTTATCGCATCGCGGCCCGGTTCCCTTCGACACGCGGACGGAGCGCCGTCTGGTGGAGCGCGAAGCCGCCCCTCGGGGGCCAGGAGCCTTCTGCCTTCTGCTCCGCAGGCTCCTAGTAACATCGACCTCATGAGCGCCCTTCAGAAGACCGATTCCGATGTCGCCCAGGCCATTGCGAACGAGGTGCGACGGCAGGGCTCCCAACTCGAGATGATCGCCTCCGAGAACTTCGTCTCCGAGGCGGTGCTCGAAGCCATGGGGACGGTTCTCACCAACAAGTACGCGGAAGGGTACCCGGGCAAGCGCTACTACGGCGGATGCGAGTTCGCCGATGTGATCGAAGACCTCGCGCGCGACCGTGTGAAGCAGCTTTTCGGCTGCGATCACGCGAACGTTCAGCCCCATTCGGGCGCGCAGGCGAACATGTCGGTGCTCGTGGCGAGCCTCAAGCCGGGCGACACGGTGATGGGCATGGACCTGTCGCACGGCGGACACCTCAGTCACGGTCATCCCCTGAATTTCTCGGGCCTGTATTTCAAGATCGTGCCGTACGGCGTGCGCAAGGAGGACGAGCGGATCGACATGGACGCGCTGCGGGCCAAGGCGCTCGAGGCGAAACCGAAGATGATCATCTGCGGCGCGTCGGCCTACCCGCGCACCATCGACTTCGCGGCGCTCAAGCGGATCGCCGACGAGGTGGGCGCGCTCCTCATGGCGGACATCGCGCACATCGCGGGCCTCGTGGTGACGGGGCTCCATCCCTCTCCCGTGCCCCACGCGGACTACGTGACGACCACCACGCACAAGACGCTGCGCGGCCCGCGCGGAGGACTTGCGATGTCCAAGACCGCGCATGCCAAGGATCTCGACCGGGCGGTGTTTCCGGGCGTGCAGGGGGGTCCGCTCATGCACATCATCGCGGCGAAGGCGGTGGCTTTCAAGGAAGCCCTCCAGCCGGACTTCAAGGTCTACCAGCAGCGCGTGGTGGCGAACGCAAGCGTGCTTGCGAAGACCATCGCCGACGAAGGCTTCCGCATCGTCTCCGGCGGCACCGACAACCATCTCGTGCTGATCGATGTCTTCTCGCGCGGTCTCACCGGCAAGGTGGCCGAGAAGGCGCTCGAACACGCGGGCATCACGGTCAACAAGAACACCATTCCTTTCGACCCGAATCCGCCGATGACCGCCTCCGGTGTGCGCATCGGCACGCCCGCGCTCACCACGCGCGGCATGGGGACGGCCGAGATGGAAGAGATCGGCCGCCTGTTTGGCAAGGCGCTCAAGGGCGCCGACAACGAAACGACGACCGCCGAAGTCCGCAAGTCGGTAGAAACCCTCTGCGGGAAGTTCCCCTTGTACGCGAACCTCCTTTAGATGGGGAAAGGCAAACGCTCCACCCGAAGTCCCTACCCCGCACGGAGATACTCACGTCACCCCGGCGCAAGCCGGGGCCCAGCGCGAACTCCCGCTACCGACCGCGACGACCCGCGAACCCCGCGCCTGAGTTGATGCCTTGCGTCTAGACGCGAACTTCTTCGGGCCGGGCGGCCGCCTCGCTTCCGTCTTTCCGTCGTACGAAGAGCGGATCTCCCAGCAGCAGCTCTGCCTCGCGATCGCCGAAACGATCACGAACGGCGGCATCCTTCTCGCCGAAGCCGGCACCGGCACCGGCAAGACCGTGGCGTATCTCGTCCCCGCGATCGCGGCGGGGAAGCGCATCGTGATCTCCACCGGCACCAAGAATCTCCAGGATCAGCTCGTCGAGAAGGACATTCCCCTCGTCGCCGAGGCCCTCGGCCGCGACGTGCGCGTGGCGCTCATGAAAGGCCGCGGGAACTACCTCTGCCGCCTCCGGTTCGCCTCTTTCCAGACCTCGGGACAGTTCCAGAAGATGGACGAGATACCGCTCTTTCGTTCGGTCGAGGAGTGGGCGAGGGAAACGGTGGTGGGGGATCGCGCGGAGATCGACGGTTTACCCGACAACGTCAACTTCTGGCGCGAGATCGCGGCGACGAGCGAGAACTGCATCGGCCAGAAATGCGCCGAATACCAGCGCTGCTTCGTGACCGAGATGCGCAAGCGCGGCGCGGAGGCGGAGATCGTGGTGGTGAACCATCACCTCCTCGTCGCCGATCTCGCCATCCGCGAGAACGAC
>JANNJB010000461.1:0-7458 GCA_031405615.1 Vicinamibacteria bacterium
CGGACAACTCGGGGATGAACTTGTCGATGCCGTTATAAAGCTCCGAGCGGTCGTCGAGCGGCCCGGAAATGATGAGCGGTGTGCGCGCTTCGTCGATCAGGATCGAGTCGACTTCGTCGACGATCGCGTAGTTGTGGCCGCGCTGTACGTACGACTCCAACTCGAACTTCATGTTGTCGCGCAGATAGTCGAAGCCGAACTCGTTGTTCGTACCGTAGGTGATGTCGGCGGCGTAGGCGACCTTGCGGTCCCGATCCGACATGTCGTGCTGGATGCAGTCGACGGCGAGTCCGAGGGCCTTGTACAGACGCCCCATCCAGTCCGAGTCGCGTTTGGCCAGATAGTCGTTGACGGTGACGACATGGACGCCTTTGCCGCTGAGGGCGTTGAGATAGGCGGGAAGGGTGGCGACAAGAGTCTTGCCCTCACCGGTTCGCATCTCGGCGATGGAGCCCTGGTGCAGCGCCATGCCGCCGATGAGCTGGACGTCGAAATGGCGCATGTTGAGCACCCGGCGTCCGCCCTCCCGGCACACCGCGAAGGCTTCCGGCAGCAGGTCGTCGAGGGTCGCGCCCTTTTCGAGGCGGGCCCGGAACTCCGTCGTCTTTTCGCGAAGCCCCTCGTCGGAGAGGGTGCGGATCTGAGGCTCCAGGTCGCTGATGGCCTGGATCCTCGCCCTCATTCGTTTGACGTCCCGGTCGTTCTTGGTTCCGAAGATCGTGGTCAGCAGTTTTCCGAGCATTGAGTGGCCTCATTCTAAGGTCTTCACACGCAAAGCCCCCCGGGCTAGACTCCCTGGATGTTCATGGCGTACCTGTTGTGGGGATTCGTGGTCGGCTGCGGCCTTTTCATGGGCGGCGCGTCCGCGATTCAACTGGGGCGAAACGGGTTCGATCTGCTGGTGGCGGCGAACGCGCTCGTCTACCTCGGGTGCGCGGTCTACGGCTTTCCCCGGCTCGTCAGGCTCGTGAGGAAGTAGTTCACCAAGGAATGCTGGCCCACAACTGGTTCGAACTGTCGGTGCGCGGCGTTCATGTCGCGATGGTCGGGGCGTGGCTGCTTTTCGACTTCGTCGTCTACTGGCTCCACTTCAAGATCAAGGACGCGAGCGCTCCCATCGACGAAAGGCTCGAGCGGGCCCGGGTGATGCACGGCATCGACACCGTGGTGGCCTATCTCTTCTTTCTGACCCTCCCCGTGGGTGTGATCCTGGCTTGGGTCACGGACACGCCTCTCTTCACCACGGAATGGCTGAACTGGAAGCACCTGATGTATGGCCTCATCGTGGTCTCGGCCATCGTTTTGGTGCCCATATCCGGCACGTCGCTCAGGAACCTGAAGGCCATCAAGGCGGGAGCTGCCAGTGTGCCCGAACTGAACGCCCAGATCAAACGGGACATGAACTGGGCCATGCCCTGGGTCTTCCTGATCTGGGCGTTGATCATGGTGATGATCGTCATCTCCGTCTTCAACGCGAAGTGTCCGCACTGCAACAACTTCATCCTGCGCTAGGAGTCTGAGCGGCAGAAGCTCTCACAGACTCCTAGCTTCGTCTCTGAGTTGGGGGGCCGCAACGTGCTCAGCCCCCCAAGCCCCCGCGCTCCGGCCGAAGTGACAAACGAGCGACCGAAGGGAGCGACTTTGCTCTGGGAGGCTCCGCGGCAGCGGAGCCCTCCAGGAATTCGGCCTGCGCTAGCAGCGGCGCAAAGGCGACGGGGCGTCCCCTCTATCCGAGCGAGCGGTATTCGTCGAGGATGTAGAGGAGGGGATTCTGGTTCGATCCGTTCATCCATACTTCGTAGTGCAGATGAGGGGCGGTCGAGCGGCCCGTGCTGCCCACGAAGCCGAGGACCGAACCTCGACGAACCGCCTGGCCGACGCGCACATTGATCGCGTCCATATGTCCGTAGTGGGTGACGATGCCGCGGCCGTGATTGACGGTGACCGCGTTGCCGTAACCGCCCTTGACCCCTGCGAAAATGACCGTGCCGTCAGCGGGGGCGAGGATCTTGGTGCCGAGGGGCGCTGAGATGTCGAGGCCGGGATGGAAGTCTCTTAGTCCGGTGAAGGGATTGTTGCGGTTTCCAAAGCCCGCGGAAAGGTATCCCCGGACCGGCCAGACCGATGGTGTCGTCGCGAGCAATGAGCGCTGCCGATCGAAGACGTTCGTGAGTTCGCGGGACTTTTCCGTCAACTCGTTGAGACGCGTGCTCATTTCCTCGAAGCTCGCGACGCTGGGGGCCGACCCCGAACGGTCGGCCACGGAACCGCCGCCGGTGCCGCCAACGGAGGGATCGGTCGGCGGGGCATCGACGCCCGCCATCACGCCCAGCTTGTTGACGATGCCGCTCAGTTGGCCCATCTGGGCGCGCAAGGCCGCGGCGTCACGTTCGATCTCATGCGTCTTTGTGATCAGGTTCGCGGACTCCTCTTCGACCTTCCGCAGCCTCGAGACTTCGAACAGCAGAGCGGAGTAGTGAATCAGCGCGCCGACGAGGACGATGCCGGTGACCGCGGCCACCCGGCCGGCGATCTTCGCGACATGGAGAGGGACCTGGTACTTCCGGAACTTCGCCCGAGCATTCGGGACGAATATCACGGTGAAGAAATCGGGAGTTTTCATAGGCGTGTTTGAGTCGAGGCCGCCGACACCGATGGCTCGGAACCGATAAAAACACCTTATCACGCGACTTTAAGCGAGGTCAACGCGGAGCCCGCGCGAAAGACGAGAGCCTCGAGGACGCAGGACCTTGACACCGCAGAGGTCCCCGCGAGGTCGGCGATGGTGCGAGCCACTCGGGCGGTGCGGTGTACGGCTCGCAACGAGAGGCCCTGAAGACGGGCCGCCTGCTCCAGCGTCTCGACCGCGAACGGATCGAGGCCCAGAAGTCGAATGTCCTTTCCGTCCCGGGTCTGGCCCCGGCCCTCGGCGAAGCGTAGGGCGGCGACGACGCGTTCTTTCACACTTCGCGATGGCTCTCCGCCGTGAGCGTCACAAGGGCCGATCCGGATCTCGGGCCGCGGGACATCGACGACAAGGTCGATGCGGTCGAGCAGCGGGCCGGAGATTCGGCCTTGATATCGCGCGATCGCCTCGGGCGTACAGCGGCAGGGCAGCACCACGTCACCGCGGTAACCGCAGGGGCAGGGATTCATCGCGGCAACGAGCTGAAACCGGGAAGGGAATTCGAAGGCCGCGCGGGCGCGCGATACGATCAGTTTCCCCTCCTCGAGAGGCTGTCGCAGCGCCTCGAGCGTGCTCCGCGAGAACTCGGGCAGTTCGTCTAGGAAGAGAACGCCCCCGTGGGCGAGGCTGATCTCCCCCGGTCTCGGCACGGCGCCGCCGCCCACCAGCGCCGCTGATGAAGCGGTGTGATGAGGCGCGCGGAACGGGCGGGAGCCCACGAGCGTGCTCGGGCACAGTCCCGCCGCGGACTGGATCGCCGTCATCTCGAGCGCCTCCGTCTCGGAGGGGGCCGGGAGAATGCCCGGAAGGCGGCGCGCCAGCATGGTCTTACCGGACCCGGGCGGTCCAACCATCAGGAGGTTGTGACGTCCCGCGGCGGCGATTTCGAGGGCGCGGCGTGCGAGAGGCTGACCGGCCACGTCTTCGAGATCGAGCAGCGGCGGTGGCACGACCTCCCGCTCACCTTCATCTTCATCGGTCCCATTACCATCGCCCTTGAGAGCGTCAAGGAGCGTCGAGGCTCCCTTGACTTCAAGGGAGCTCACAAGGGACGCCTCGCGGAGATTCGAGCGGGGGACCACAGCTCGCTTGAAGCCTTGGGCCCGCGCCTCGATCAGGATGGGCAGCACTCCTTGAACCGCACGGAGGCTGCCGTCAAGGGCCAGTTCTCCCAAGAAAAGGCAGCCCGGGGCGAGAGGGAGGGGTTCGCCGCTCGAGGCCAGCAGGGCCATCGCGATCGCGAGGTCGAAGGCGCTGCCGGTTTTCCGGAGATGCGCCGGCGCCAGATTGACAGTGATCCTTCGGTCCCACGAAAACGGAATCGCCGAGTTTCGCAGGGCTGCCTTTATCCGGCTCTCGCTTTCGCGAACCGCGGAGTCGGGCAAGCCGACCATGAACAGCCCGGGGAAGCCCGGCGCCGAGTCCACCTCGACGCGAATGATCGACCCGCGGATTCCCGCCACGGTCCCGGTATGTGTGCTCGCCAGCATGTGCCTCTCCTACAGGGGAAACGGCCCGTGGGAGAGGGCGGGCGACGCCTGCCTGAGGCGTCGAAGCGAGTATCAACGAAGAGGGAGCGGGTTGGGGTCCGTTCGCGAAGATGCTGCTTGCGAAACGTCCGGTGGCCGCTGCTCAGTCGTTGGAGGTTTCCGCCGGGATCTGAACCATCAGAACCTGGCCGATGGACAGCTTGTTCGAATTCAGGTTATTGAGGGCCCTGATCGCCGCCACCGTGGTGCTGTGCCGCGCCGCCACGTGGGAAAGGGTGTCCCCTTTCCGGATTCGATAGGACGTGCTGCCGCTCGTCGCCGACCTGGCGGCTGCGGCGGTTTTTCGTCCTGCGGACGCGCCTGAACGTGGAATGGCAAGTTCCGTCCCCGGGCGGAGCTTCGACTTGAGGGTGAGGCCGTTGACCCGTGCGATTTCCGCCGCCGGGACGCCGAACCCCTTGGCGATCTGCGCGAAGGTTTCGCGCTTCCGGACCACGTGGCGGGTGAAGTTCATCGATCGTTCGCTCGCCAGACAGCTTGTGATCTGTTCGCCCACTCCGTGGGGGACCCGAAGATCGAAGGCGAACGATGGCGTCACCGCGCGCCGCAGTTCGGGGTTGAGCGCCTTGATCGCCGCGGCCTCGGTGCTCCCGCAACGTGCGACGGTGGCGATGGGATAAGAGGCGGCGACGCGGATGGTCTCCGAGGCCATGGCTTCTTCCGGCGTGAGCTCGATCCCGTAGGAATCCGGCGATTTCGCGATCACGATCGCGGCGTGAATCAGGGGAACGTAGTTCTTGGTCTCGGCCCGAAACGACTTCGTTTTCGCGAGGGCCCAGAAATCGTTGGTCCGAGCCTTCTTGATGGCGCGCTGCACGCGGCCTTCTCCCGCGTTGTAGCCAGCGAGGGCGAGGTTCCAGTCGCCGAACATCCCGTAGAGGTTCTTCAGGTATCGCGCCGCCGCCACCGTCGCCTTCTCCATGTTCGAGCGTTCGTCGACAAAGAAATCCTGCTTCAATCCGTACTGCTTGCCGGTCGAGGGGATGAACTGCCAGAGCCCTTTGGCCTTCGCGCGCGAAAGCGCCACCGGGTTGAAGGCGCTCTCGACGATCGGGACGTAAGCGAGGTCTTGGGGAATGCCGGCCTCGGCGAGAATCTCGCGGATGCGAGGAAGGTGGGGGGCGCCGCGGGAAAGGGCTCGCGCGAACCAGTTCTTGAACCTCCCGCTGTAGAGGTTGATGGCGCCCAAGACCTGGTCGTTCATCTCGATCGGGAGATCGATCTCCTCGGATCCAAGAACGGCGGCGTTGCTCTGCCGAGCCTCCTCGGTCGGATGCAGCGTCTCGATCCTCTCGCCCATCTCGGCCAGGATGCTCGTGGACGCTCCCTCCACCGGCTCGGCGGGCAGGAGAGTGGGAGTCGGCGGGAGGAACCTGCGGGTCGAACCAGCCGCGATCTCCGCAGCGTGGATTCGGTCCACCATCGCGAGATAGGCCTTCCGGACGCGGGGGTCCTGGGAGTCCCTGAGTGCTGCGAACACGTCCAGCGCAGCGTCAAAAGAGACCTGCGCATCGGCTTCACGCCCCTCGCTCAGGGCCGCATCTCCGGCCCGGAAATGCACCTCGGCCCGCTCGAGTTCGGCTTCCAGGTTCACCGGAGCCGCGGGGACAGCAGGGTCGAGGGCGGCCGAGAAGGTCGAGACGGGGGCCTGCGCGAGGGCCGGGGCGCCGCCCAGGAGGGCCAGGCCGACAACCATAAGGGTCGCAGGAAAACCCTGACCCCTGGAGAAATTTGCCCTATTCATCGAGAGATAGTACCAAGCCGTTCCATCGCGTGTCTCAGGTCCGATGCGGCACGAGGACATCGGACCCCTGGGCGGCATCCCGGGCCGCCGGCGTGATCAGCGCCTTCGGGCCAAGGAAGATCCTGCGGCCTTCGCGGAGGGCTCGCCGAACGTCGTCCTCGCATACGAAGTCGACCGTCGGACCCGGTTTCGTCGCCGGACCCGTCCTGGGAGCCGCGGCTGAGGCGGGTCGGACCCGGGCCAGACGCTTGATATTGATGAGATGGAGGGGGGTGATGTTGTCCGACGTGATGTTCCCCGCCGCCGCCCCGCAGCCCAGCGACAGGGAAGGTTCGAGCGCGGTGGTGTGCCCGGTCGCCCCCATGGAGGTCTGAGAGTTCGCGATAACCCGGGAAGCCGGCTGGGCGAGGGCGAAGCGGAGGAGGAGTTCCTCGTCCGCGGCGTGGATTCCGACGGTGTGGCCGGTGCCGCCGAAGGCCAGGAGTTCCTGGCAGCGCCGGATCCCCTCGTCGGGTCCGGGCACCTCGTAGAGCGCCAGGACGGGGCAGAGCTTCTCGGCCGAGAGAGGATGTTCCCGTCCCACGCCAAAGACATGGGCCCCGAGGGCGCGGGTTGCGGAATCGACCCTGAAGCCGGCGGCTTCGGCGAGAGCGGGGGCGGAGCGGCCGACCGCCTTCGCGTTGACGAGGCCGCGTTCGCCAATGACGAATTTCGCGATCTTGTCCGCCTCCTCCGCCGAAAGGACGTGGACCTTTTCGGTTTCGAGGGCCTTTTGAACCTGGGACTTGACCTGTGCGTCGAAAACGAGCGCCTGCTCAGACGAGCACAGTGTGCCGTAGTCGAAGGTCTTGCCGGCGATCACGTCACGGACGGCGCGAAAGGGATCGGCCGAGGCGTGCACGTACACGGGGACGTTCCCCGGACCCACCCCGTAAGCGGGACGTCCGGAGGCGTATGCGGCTCGAACCAGTCCGATGCCTCCCGTCGCGAGGATCACTGCGGTGTGGCGGCTCTTCATCAGCGATTCCGTGGCGGCAAGGGACACCGATTCGAGGCAGTGCAGGGCTCCGTCGGGTAAACCGGCCGAGCGCGCGGCGGTCTCGATCACCCGAAAGGACTCGACCACGCACTGGCGCGCGGAGGGGTGGGGGCTCAGGATGACCGGGCACCGCGCCTTGACGGCGATGAGGGCCTTGAAGATCGCGGTGGATGTCGGATTCGTCGAGGGGATGATCGCGGCGACCACGCCCATCGGCTCGCCGATCTCCGTGATGCCGGTCTCGGGGTTGTCCCGGAGGACGCCGACGGTCTTGATGCCGGCGATATGCGTGGCGACCCGGTCGGAAGCGAAGAGGTTCTTGGTGGTCTTGTCGGTCGTGTTGCCGTAGCCGGTTTCACGGTTCGCGAGTTCCCCGAGGCGCGCCGCTTCGGGGATGGCCGCGCGCGACATGGCGGCCACGATCCTGTCCACATCCGCC
>JANNJB010000462.1:0-3894 GCA_031405615.1 Vicinamibacteria bacterium
CGTCTCGCTCGGGCTAAAACAGTTGAAGGCCGATCCCTGGACCACCGTCGCCCTCAAGTACCCCGTGGGCGCGCGTGTCAAGGGCAAGGTTGTCTCGCTCACCGACTACGGCGCGTTCATCGAGCTCGAGCAGGGCGTCGAGGGCCTCATCCACGTTTCCGAGATGTCGTGGTCGAAGAAGCTCAAGCACCCGAGCAAGCTCCTCACCATCGCGCAGGAAGTCGAGTGCCAGGTTCTTGGAATCGACCAGGAAGCTCACCGCATTTCCCTCGGCCTCAAGCAGACCGAGACGAATCCGTGGGAGCAGTTCAACGGCAAGTACCCGGTGGGCACCAAGGTCACGGGCAAGGTCCGGAACCTCACCGAATTCGGCGCGTTCGTCGAAGTGGAGGACGGCATCGACGGCCTCATCCACGTGTCCGACATGAGTTGGACCAAGCGGGTGAAGCACCCGTCCGAAGTGCTCAAGAAGGGTGACGACGTCACGGCGGTCGTTCTGTCGATCGACGCCGAGAACCAGCGCCTCTCCCTCGGCCTCAAGCAGCTCGAGACCGACGTGTGGGAGCACTTCTTCAACACCCACCGTGCGGGCGACGTCATTGAAGCCAAGGTCACCCGTTCCACGTCGTTCGGTGTCTTCGCGGAACTCGCGGAGGGCGTCGAGGGCCTGGTTCACGTGTCCGAGCTCGACGACAAGCGGGTCGAGAAGCCTGAGGATCAGTTCAAGGGCGGCGAGACCGTCAAAGTGAAGATCCTCAAGATGACGGAAGTCGATCGCAAGATCGGCCTCTCCATCAAGGCGGCGAAGAACGAGGAAGTGACGCGCGATCTGGCGGCCCTTCGGCAGTCGCAGGAGAAAGACGGAAACGCGACGACCGCCATGGCCGACGCGTTCAAGGCGCTCAACAAGAAGTAAGGGTCGCCCGGACAAGTATGCGAAGGCGGGTCCCATGTGACCCGCCTTTGTTTTCCCTGAGCCAAGGCATCAAGCCTCGTAGAAACCAATGACCCGAGCCGAACTGATCGACGAGATGGCGACCCTGGGGCCCTTGTCCCACAAGCAGGCGGACGTTGTGGTCGAGACCATTCTCGACTCCATGAAGGCCGCCATCAGTCAGGGCGACCGCATCGAGATCCGCGGTTTCGGAGTCTTCAGCCTTCGCCTTCGCCGGCCCCGCCGGGCGCGGAATCCGCGCACCGGCGAGCCGCTGGTCTCTTCGGAGCGTCGCGCCGCGCATTTCAAGCCGGGCAAGGAGCTGAAATCCATCCTCGCCGGGATGGACCCGGATGCGGTCGAGCCGGACCGCGACGAGTAGTCCCTCCATCGGATGCGGTTCACCAAGGCGCACGGGATCGGCAACGACTTCATCATCGTGGGCGAAGGCGATGTGCCCGCCGACTGGCCGGCCTGGGCCGTCCGTCTCTGTGACCGGAACAAAGGCATCGGCGGCGACGGGATACTGATCGTCGGGGTGGACGCACCGACCAGCATCGCGCGGATGAAGCTGCTCAACCCCGATGGGACGCACGGGGAGATCTCGGGCAATGGGGTGCGCTGCGTGGCCGCCTACGCGTTCTCCCGCGGCCTTCTTCCCGCTTCTCACACCGTGGTTCCGCACCCCGGGCCGAGGCCGGTCACGGTCGAGCAGACCGGACCCCGGCAATACGTGGTGGACACAAACCTCGGGCTTCCCGGCCTCAGCGCCGCGAGCGTGCCGGTGGCCCTGGGCGAACTCGATCGCGTGGTGGACCACGAACTCGACGTGAGCGGGGAAGTAGTGCGGGTGACCTGTTGCTCGATGGGCAACCCGCATACCGCCCTCTTTTTCAACGAAGAGGAAGCCGAGGCGGCGATGTTTCGCCTCGGCGCCAGGATCGAGAATCACCCCTTGTTCCCGAACCGGACCAACGTCGAGTTCGTCACCGTGATCTCGCGGAAGGAGCTTCGCGTGCGTTTCTGGGAGCGCGGAGTCGGGGTCACCCTGGCTTCGGGAACGGGTTCGGCCAGCGCACTCGTGGCATCGGTGCTTACCGGGCGGTCGGAACGATCGGTCACGGTGCATTGCGCCGGTGGGGATCTCGAGGAGTCCTGGGAGGAAGGAGGACCCCTCCTCCAGCGCGGCGCCGTGGAGATCGTCTACGACGGCGAGTGGCTCCTCTAAAGAAACCGCTCGAAAAGGTGGGGACGGACACAACCAGCGGCGGCTAAGTCTTCAAAGCCCTTGGCAAAAGGTGTAATCTCCGCAGCAACGACCCGGTCGAGTTGAAGCCGCCCGGGAATGGAGGTTCCTTTTGCAACGACGCGATCTTCCGCTCGAATTCGTTCGAGTGGTCGAAATGGCCGCGATCGCATCAGCCCAGACGATGGGCCAGGGCGAGCGCAAGTACTCCGACCACGTCGCGGTCGAGGCCATGCGGCGTGAACTCGAAAGCGTCGACATCGATGGAACCATCGTCATCGGCGAGGGTGAGCGGGACGAAGCTCCCATGCTCTACATCGGCGAGAAGGTCGGCAGGGGAGGGGAGTCCGTCGACATCGCCGTGGATCCCCTCGAAGGAACCAACCTGTGCGCCACCGGGTCCCCCAACGCCATCACGGTTCTGGCCGCGTCTGAGAAGGGCGGCCTGCTCCACGCCCCCGACATCTATATGGAGAAGCTGGTGGTGGGGCCCGACTCGGCGGGAAAGGTCGACATCAACGCGCCGGTCGCCGACAACCTCAAGTCCATCGCCCGGACCCTGTCCCGCGACATCAAGGACCTCACGGTCATGACGCTTGACCGTCCGCGCCACGAGAAGCTGATCGCCGACATCCGCGCCGCCGGCGCCCGGATTCGCCTGATCACCGACGGCGACCTTTCCGCCGGCATATCCGCCGCGGTCCTCGGTTCGGGGGTCCACGCCGTGATGGGAACCGGCGGCGCGCCTGAGGGAGTCTTGACCGCCGCGGCGATGCGGTGCCTCAACGGCGAGATCCAGGCCAAGCTCGTCATGACCAAGCCCGCAGACCGCGAGCGCTGCGAGAGGATGGGCATATCCGATCTCGACCGGGTCTTTTATACCCGCGACCTCGCGCCAGGCAAGGACATCAGCTTCGCCTGCGCCGGCGTGACCGACGGGAATCTACTTAAAGGGGTGCGCTTCTTCGGCTATGGCGTCCGAACTCATTGTGTTGTCATGACTACGCGGCCGCACCAGGTGCGCTTCATCGACGCTATTCATGCGCGCGAGAGCGCCGCCACACGTTTTAGATTTTGAAGATTTTATTGGCTTTTGACAGTGCTTTAATATCGTTGAACTAATATTCTTGTTGACACTGCTGTTTGAGAAGCCTATCTTCACAAACTACTTGAGGTACCGAGTGACAAAGTCTCTACCAAAATTCGATTTTCGACATTCGGGCTTCGCCGCTCGCTCAACCAGCTCCGCAGATCAAAAGGTCTAGGGGGGAATCCGTGGGTTTGTTCGACAAATTTTTCAGCAAGCAAAAGAGCCTGGTCGGTCTCGACATCGGCTCTTCGTGCGTGAAGCTCATTGAACTCAAGCCGGTCGGCAAGTCCGGCACCGAGTTCAAGCTGGTGAAGGCAGGCATGGAAATGCTGCCTCCCGAAGCCATCGTCGACGGGGCCATCATGGACTCCGGGGCGATCGTCGATGCCATCAATCGCCTCTTCGCCAACCTCAAGATCAAGACCAACGATGTCGCGACCAGCGTCTCCGGCAACGCAGTCATCGTGAAAAAGATCTCGCTCCCGCAGATGAGCGCCGAGGAACTGGGCGAATCGATCCACTGGGAAGCGGAGCAGTACATCCCGTTCGACATCCAGGACGTTTCCCTCGACTACGAAGTGATCGAAGGCTCCGGCGGCGGCGGGAACATGGACGTCCTCCTAG
>JANNJB010000463.1:0-1521 GCA_031405615.1 Vicinamibacteria bacterium
GCGGAACAAGATCTGAGATCAACTTCCCGCATTCGCCTCGCGGATGAAACGTCCAGGGACTTTGCGTCACATTGCCCTGTTCTCCCTGGAACGTGATCAGCTTGTCGGCTGCGGCGTCAAAACCTCATCATCTGGGCGTTGGGGTTCAACGTCGGTGAAGGCCTGGTTCCGGTCTTTGCCGGTCCGCTGATGGGACGCTACCGTCTCTCCGCTTACGTGGGAAGCGCCCGTGTCGGCTTCGCGACAGGCTTAACCGTCTTCCCTCTTGACCGAAGATACGAGCGGAGCGCCCGGTTCACGCTGGCGCCATCTGAGAAAGCCTCGGCGACGCCCGGCTCCAACAGCACCATGGTCGTGCCGGCGGTAGCCGCTTTGAAGTACTTCCCTCGTACCCCGCCCTTGAGTGATCGAAGGTCGTATTCGGGCCGGAGGTCTTCGACAGCTTTAGTCTTGTGATTCTTCGTAGGCATGGGCTTCGGTTCTGGTTGCAGGGCGGGAGCTGATGATTCGAACTTGATCCGGGCCGCGGTCGGCGTGGGCAAGGAAGAGGATACGCTGCCGCAGGGAGCGGCCGATGGTGATGGAGCGCGTCTCGTCCACCGAGTGGTCCGGATCCGGGAACGTGAGGGCCAGAGGGTCGGTGAAGACGCCGCGGGCCTCCTCGAACGAGACTCCGTGCTTCTTAAGATTCGACGCTGCCTTCTTTGGATCCCATCGGTAGATCAAGATGCGGGACCTTAGGGCGGCAAGCTGCCCGACGGGGTCCAAACGCTCGCGAACTTCTCCGTGAGCTTGGTCAGATCCGGGCCGTTCACCTCTGGTGATTTTCGGGGTGTCCTTTCGGGTCATAATCGCGTCTTTCGACGATTGCCGAACATCGGCCGGGGGAGCACGATGCGCAAGAGACTGAGGAAGAAGCTCCGGCTTCGAGAGTTCGTCCAGCTTGCCTTCACCGCCAAATACCGGGTCAAGCCAGGCGCCTCGCTTGCCGCCCTTGACTCCCTCTTGGACCGGTTCATCCTTGAGGCTATTGAGGCGAATGATCTGCATTGCGGCGGGGGGGCTGGCCCCGTGGAGTGGGACTTCCTGGTCTGCGCCAACCGTCGAAGGAGTGCATCAGAGGCAGATTGCCAGCGGGTGCGCACGTGGCTCGAAGGTCAAGCCGAGGTCACGGACATATTCGTCGGAGACCTCCAGGATGCGTGGCAAACCGACGAGGACGAAGGCGCGAACGCACGTGCCGGGCCCTCCGCATAACCTCGCCAAACCCGGCCGGTCGCTGCTTCAAAACTGCGCCTCCTCGAAGCAATCCGAGTCCAAGCCCTTCACGTGGTACCCCGTAGCCCATCGTGACCGGCTACTCCAGGACGGCGTTCGAAGAAGGCGGGGGAGCCCAGCCCTGACGCGGGTGAGAGCCTGAGAGGCGAGGCTCGCTTCTATCTTCGCGTGCGCCGCCTCCAGCGCTTCCTCGGGCGTGTCGGCGATTGTTCTAGTCTTGCCCGATCAGCGTGTCGAGTTCCG
>JANNJB010000464.1:0-6326 GCA_031405615.1 Vicinamibacteria bacterium
CCCAGGGTCGGCCGCACCCACCTGCCGCCGCCGGTGCATCAGACCTTCGAGGCGAACGGCTTCGTCATCTGCTCGTTCTGTCCCCGGCCGTACGACTTCGACAAGGACGCGGTGCCGGCGCCCTACGCCCACACCAACGCCATGTCCGACGAAGTGATCTTCTACGCGAGTGCTGAATTCATGAGCCGCAAGGGCGTGTCGTTCGGCTCGATCACCCTGCACCCCGACGGCCTGCCCCACGGCCCGCAGCCCGGCCGCACCGAAGCCTCGATAGGCGCCAAGTGGACGGACGAACTCGCGGTGATGCTCGATACCTTCAAGCCCCTCCACGTGGCGAAGGGACTCCTCGAAGCCGAAGACCCCACGTACTGGAAGTCCTGGGTCTGAAGTCACGGACGTGAACGTGGCCTCGGGCTCCATCCACGTTCGTGAGCGTGAACCCGCATTCCTACCAAGGCAGTTGGACACTCACGTCACCCCGGCGAAAGCCGGGGCCTAGCGCGAACTCCCGTTTCCGACCGCGCCGCTCCGCCGCGGACATCACATCCGGAAGACGCCGAAGCGGGTCTCCGGTATGGGAGTGTTGAGCGCCGCCGAGATGCCCAGTCCCAACACCATCCTCGTGTCCCGCGGCCGGATCACACCGTCATCCCAAAGCCGCGCGGTGGAGAAGTACGGGCTGCCTTCCTCTTCGTACTTGGCCAGAGTCGGCGCCTTGATCGCCTCGATTTCCTCGGCGCTCATGGTCTGACCCGCGCGCGCGGCCTGATCGACCTTGACCTGAGCGAGGACCGAGGCGGCCTGCTCGCCGCCCATCACGGAGATGCGCGCGTTCGGCCACATCCAGAGCTGGCGGGGGGAGTACGCGCGGCCGCACATCCCATAGTTTCCGGCGCCAAAGCTCCCCCCGATCACCACCGTGAACTTCGGCACCGCCGCGTTCGCGACCGCGTGGACCATTTTGGCCCCGTCCTTCGCGATGCCGCGCTGCTCGTATTCCTTTCCGACCATGAAGCCGGTGATGTTCTGGAGGAACACGAGCGGGACCTTCCGGGCGCAGGCGAGTTCGATGAAGTGCGTCGCCTTGAGGGCGCTTTCGGAGAAGAGGACGCCGTTGTTCGCGAGGATCGCGACGGGGAAGCCCATGATCCGCGCGAAGCCCGTGACCAGCGTCGTTCCGTAGAGCGCCTTGAATTCGTCGAAACGGCTGCCATCGACGATGCGGGCGATGACCTCGCGGACATCGTAGGACTTCCGTGAGTTGGTCGGGATCACGCCGCCAAGCTCCGCGGGATCGAAGGCGGGTTCCTCGGGCGCCGTCACGTCCCACGGCGTCTCCTTGCGTGACGTGAGGCTCGCCACGATGTCACGGGCCTTCGAAAGCGCCTCGTGTTCATTGAGCGCGTAGTGGTCGGCCACCCCGGAAATGCGCGCGTGGACGTCGGCGCCACCGAGGTCTTCCGCCGAAACCTCCTCGCCCGTGGCTGCTTTCACGAGAGGCGGACCGGCGAGGAAGATCGTGCCCTGGCCCTTCACAATGATGGTCTCGTCGCTCATCGCCGGCACGTAGGCGCCGCCCGCCGTGCAGGAACCGAGCACGACCGCCACCTGGGGAATGCCAAGCGCGCTCATGCGGGCCTGGTTGAAGAAGATGCGGCCGAAGTGATCCCGATCCGGAAAAACCTCGGACTGAAGGGGCAGGAACGCGCCCCCCGAGTCGACGAGGTAGACGCAGGGGAGGCCGTTGTGCTGGGCGATCTCCTGGGCGCGCAAGTGCTTCTTCACCGTGAGTGGGAAGTAGGTCCCGCCCTTCACCGACGCGTCGTTGGCGACGATCATCACCTCGCGGCCCGAAACTCGACCGACGCCGGTCACGATGCCCGCGCTCGGCGCTCCTCCGTCGTAAAGAGCAAACGCGGCGAGCGCGCCCGTTTCGAGAAACGGCGAGCCCTCGTCGAGAAGGAGGTCGATGCGCTCCCGCACCGGCAGCTTTCCCTGCTCCCGCTGCCGTTTCTGAGCGCTTTCTCCGCCGCCCGCTCTCGCGGTCAAAAGGGCCTTTGAAAGCTCCGCCTCCAACTCATCCATCCGCGCGAGATTCGCAGCGAAGTCGGGCGAGGCCCTATCGATTCGTGACTGAAGAAGACTCATACCCTGCGGAGTATGCCAGCCATCGCTCTCTGTTCGTCGTGTCCAGCCACGCCGTTTTGACCCAGGGCCGCACCACGGATAGCCTGAAGCGGTGAGAGTCTCCAGGGGTCGGGGCAAGCGAGTGACCGGCCGTCCCGCGTCGCGCGAGCCGGAATGGGCGTCGTGGCCGGACGAACGCCTGCTCGAGATGCGGATGTGCGACCTTGGGCTCCGCATCGAAGGCACGGCTCTCGAGGAGCGAGTGGAAGCGCTCTATTCGAACCTCGAGGCGAGCGGCCTCAGGTTCCGTCCGCATTTCTGGCTCTCTGACGAGTGGTTCTGCCCCGACGGCGTGCCGGGTTTCGCCATTCCTTTCTATCTGGCCCATCCCCGGCTCATGAGGCTTGAGCGCTCCCAGATGCTCGACGTCGAAGGTGGCACGCCCGAGTGGTGTCTGCAGATACTCCGGCACGAGACCGGGCACGCGATCGAAAACGCGTACAAGCTCCGCGGCCGCCCGCAAAGGATTGAGCTCTTTGGCGACACCAACGTGCCCTATCCGGATCACTACATCCCGCGCCCCCACAGTCGCCGTTTCGTGGTTCACCTCGATGCCTGGTACGCCCAGGCCCATCCGGATGAAGACTTCGCCGAGACCTTCGCGGTATGGCTCGACCCTTTGAGCAACTGGCAAAAGGGCTACAAAGGCTGGCCGGCGCTGCGGAAAATCGCGTATGTCGACGAGGTCATGCGGGAAGTGAAGAGGAAGCCGGCCCTGGTACGCACTCGGCGTACGGTGTCCCCTCTTTCCTCGCTTCGGGCCACCCTTCGCCAGCACTACGATGCGCGTCGAGCGCACTACGAGATCGAGCGCCCCTCGTCCTACGACGCGGGCCTGAAGAGGCTTTTCGGTTCCGCAACCCGCGTCGGCGTACGCAGTGTGCCCGCGGAAGACGTGATCCACGAGATGGGCGAGCAGGCGCGACGCACCGTCGCCCGCTGGACCGGCGCCTACCAGTACGTGATCGAGACGGTGGTCGAGGCCATGGCCGCGCGCTGCCGCCACCTTGGACTTCGCTCCACCCTACCCCGTGCCCGCGCCCGCCTCGAGTTCACCGGCCTCCTCACCGTGGCCACCATGAAGCACGTCCACAGCGGGCGGCACCGGATGGCCTTATGAAGGTGAAGGCTCCACTGCGCGTGCTCGTCCTCGTGCAGGAGGGACTGATCCCTCCCGACCAGGCGACCCCCGAGGAAGTTCAGGAAGCGCCGTGGAAGATGGAGTACGGCATCATCAAGACGCTGCGCGGCCTCGGCCACACCGTGATCCCGCTCCCCGTCTCCAGCAATCTCGGGGTGATCCGCGCCGCCATGGACGAGGAGAAACCCCAAATCGCCTTCAATTGCCTCGAGGGTTTCGACGAGGTTTCGACCTGGGACGCGAACGTGGTGGCGTACCTCGAGATGCTGAAGCTTCCCTACACCGGCTGCAATTCCCGCGGTCTGCTGCTCGGTCGCGACAAATCCCTGGCCAAGAAGCTGCTCACATACCATCGCATCCCCGTCCCGCGTTTCCTGATTGTCCCCCTCGGGCGCAAGGTGAAGCGCCCGAAGCAGCTCGCGTTCCCGCTTTTCGTGAAGTCGCTGACCATGGACTCGTCGATCGGTATCTCGCAGGCCTCCGTGGTCGAGACGGACGCCAATCTCCAGGAGCGGGTGGCCTTCATCCACGAGTCGATCGGGACGGACGCGATCGTGGAACAGTACATCGAAGGTCGCGAATTGTACGTAGGAGTCCTCGGCAACCAGAGGCTTCAGGCCCTCCCGGTGTGGGAGCTGTCGTTCGCGCGGATGCCCGAGGAGAGCCAGAAGATCGCGACGGAGCGGCTCAAATGGAGCCTCGCCTACCGGAAGAAGCACGGCATCGACACCGGGGCGGCTGAACTCGAACCTGCGGCGTCGCGCGCGATTCAGGACCTGTGCAAACGCACCTTCAGGATTCTGATGATGTCCGGGTTCGCCCGCGTTGACCTGCGGCTCACCCCGGAAGGCCGCGCTTACGTGCTCGAAGCGAACCCCAATCCGCAACTGGCTCCGGATGAAGACTTCGCGAGCTCAGCGGTGGCGGCGGGGATCAAGTACCCGGAACTGATCCAGAGGCTCCTGACCCTCGGCCTTCGCTGGGAAACGACGAGGAATTAGCGCACCCCCTCAGACTTTCGAGAACTCGGGTGGGAACTGCACCACGCCACTGATGCCCGCAGCCCCCCCGGGGACGAGAACGCAGGCCATGAACGCCTCGTCCGGCGCGGCGAAAGGAGGCGAGATGCCAAGCGTGCTCGCGGGAGCGAAGCCAAAGCGCGGGTAGTAATCCACATGGCCGAGAACGATGACCAGGCGGTGACCCAGTTCCGCGGCGCGGCGCAGGCCGGTCCGCACGAGGAGGCTGCCGATACCGCGTCTCTGCTGGCCGGGCGCCACCGCCATCGGTGCGAGCGAAAGGGCTGGATGTTCGGCCGCTTCGCCTTTGATCCTGATTCCGGTCAGCAGAATGTGCCCGACAATCGTAGCCCCGTCCACCGCGACCAGACTCAAGGCGGGAATGAAGTGGGGGGACAAGCGGAGGGCCTCCACGATCCTCGCCTCCGCGGGCCGACCGAAGGCCAGCTCGTGAACGCGCGAGATGGCGACCTTGTCCTTGGGCGACTCCGCACGGACGACCAGTCCGGGGTTGCGAGGTATCGAACCGGTGCGAAGCATGGGGCGCTCCGATTTCACTCTCCGCGTGCCGGGCGAGTCAAGTTTCACCGCAAGCCGCAGGCGGCGGATAAGCTCCCCCGATGTCAGCGCAGAACCAGCACAAGCTCGTCATTCTCGGATCCGGCCCGGCCGGACTCACCGCCGCGATTTACGCGGCCCGGGCGGAGCTCAAGCCTCTCGTCATCGAAGGCGGAGGCAACGACGATCCCACCGACGTCGCGGGCGGGCAGCTCATGCTCACCACCGAGGTCGACAACTATCCCGGTTTCCCGAAAGGCATTCTCGGCCCGGAGCTGATGGAGGGCATGCGAAAGCAGGCCGAGCGTTTCGGCACGCAGTTCGTCACGGGGTCGGTCAGCGCGGCCGCGCTGGGCTCGCGCCCCTTCGTCCTCAAGACGAGCGCGGGGGACATCAGCACGGACGCTTTGATCATCGCCACGGGCGCGCGCGCGAAGTGGCTCGGGATCGACGAGGAAGTCGAGTTCCGCACGAAGATCGGCGGCGTCTCGGCCTGCGCCACTTGCGACGGCTTCTTCTACAAGAACAAGCACGTCCTCGTGGTCGGCGGCGGGGATACCGCCATGGAAGAGGCGACGTTTCTCACCAAGTTCGCCTCGAAGGTCACGATCGTGCATCGTCGCGACAAGCTGCGCGCTTCGAAGATCATGCAGGACAAGGCCCAGAAGAATCCAAAGATCGAGTGGATGCTCGACTCGGCGATTGAGAAGTATCTCGGCAAGGCCGAAGGCAAGCTCAGGGGCGCCCTCGTGCGCAACCTCAAGACCGGAGACGCGAAGGAAGTTGAATGCGGCGGCGTGTTCATGGGCATCGGACACGAGCCCAACACCGCCGTGTTCGCCGGTCAGCTCAAGACGGATCCAAGCGGCTATCTCATCACGAAGGCGGGCACCACGGCCACGAGCATTCCCGGCGTCTTCGCCGCGGGCGACGTGGCCGATCATCAGTACCGCCAGGCGGTGACGGCCGCGGGAACCGGCTGCATGGCCGCGATCGACGCTGAGCGCTTTCTGAGTCATTGAGAAACGGGGGGGCCGCAGGAGACGCTCACCGCCGTGCTCAGCCCCCCCGAGCCCCCCGGCGCTTCGGCCCGAGTGAATCGGGCCTACGCTAGAGACCGGACTCTCGTGTCTGCGCTGGGCTTCCCGGGCCTGGTCCATCTTCCTTCGGGGGGGCCGCAGGAGGCCCCCAACGCCGTGCTTAGCCCCCCCGGGCCCCCCGCGCTCCGGCCCGAGTAAATCGGGCCTACGCTAGGCTCGGTCTCCATGCGCATCCTCTTTCTCGCGCCGCAGCCTTTCTTTGAGGTACGCGGGACGCCGCTGGCGGTGGCGGCGCTCACGCGGACCTTGGGTGAACTGGGACACGCCGTCGATCTTCTGACCTTTCCGCAGGGCGAGCCATGGAGCGCGCCGGGCGTGTGC
>JANNJB010000465.1:0-4242 GCA_031405615.1 Vicinamibacteria bacterium
GTCGATGTCGCGCAGGTTGTAGGCGACGTTGATACTGCTCTGTCCCAGGGTAGTCAGGGTGATGATGATGTGCGGCGCGTCGGCGGTGCCCGAGCCCTGAAGGCCGATGACCGAATCGCTGCCCGGCGCTCCCACTTGTGATGTCGTCTGAAACTCGCCGACGCCGCCAGCAGTGCTCGTTGAGACGAGCAGGTTGGCGATGACATCGAGGTCGGCCGCGACCGCGGAGACGCCCAGGAGTGTCTGCGGATCGGTTCCGGTCGCGGTCGTTATGTCCTGCCCGAGGAAGCCCTCGATGCCGGATACGCCCGTCCAGTTGTCGTTGACTGTGATCAGTCCGGTATTCGTCCAGTTCTGCGTGAACGGGAGGTTCTGCGGTGTCGCGTCTGCTCTGACCAGCGAGGCAAGGGCCAGTGCGCACACGAAGGCGACCTTGGGTCGCCAGAAGGATGCGTCCGGTCGGGCCGGGTGAATGAGGCGGGAGAGTTTCAAAGGGGCCTCCGGAGGCGGAAATGGCGAGACAGAAGAATGCGGCGCAGCATATCCCGTCCAGAAGGCCTTCGCGTGACGAGCGGGGGCATCGCAATCGCGCTATCTCACGCCCTCGGACCGGCTCGGACGGCACGAAGGGTTTCGGCCCAGGGGAATCGCCGGTCGTGTCTCCTACGGCAGGAAGCGCGCGCGGTACTCGGGGGCGGCGAGGAAGGCGTTGATCAGGTCGAGGGCGGAAGCGCCCGCGTTCAGGGTCGCCACCCAGTAGTTGAAGCCGAACTGCTCCGGCACCCGACGCAGCATCCCGTAATAGATCATGGTCACGAACACGCGGTTGTAGGACGACTGCTGATACTCGGGCGATTCGGAAAAGCCCACCATCACCTGACCGCGGGTCATGAAGCCGCCGTTGAGCTGGCCGACCCAATACGCGAGACCGGCCCCGTCCGGGGCCCGGCCGAGCACGTTCTGGTAGACGAGAGTCACGAAGTCGCTGTTGTTGAGTGACCCGTAGGTGCCGATGAACTCGGGCGAACTGGCGAAGGCCTGGGAGATCGTGTTCAGAGGCGTCCCCGCCCCGTACTGAGCGATCCAGTAGTCGAGGCCGGGCTTGTCGGGAATGCGGTTGAAGTACGCGAAGTAGAGCCGGGTGACCGGCGCGATGGCTCCCTGGAACTCCGGCGAGTCGAAGAACGACTTCGTCACCGCCGCTCGGGACATCCCGCCTGAGATCGAGCCCACCCAGAACGAGATACCGCCCGCGTCGCCCTCGCGGCCGAGGAAGTCGCGGTACTGCTGCATGGAGAAGAGGCGTGCGCTCGTGAAGACGTCGTTGTCCTTGAGGCAGGCGTTCCTGCCCTCCCCCGACTCCACCGTGTCGGGGATACCGTCCGAGTCGCTGTCGAAGGCGCCACCCGGCGTGCAAGGCGGCGCTGCTTCGAAGGCGCCGATGGATGGGGGCGAGGGCCGGGTCTGGCCGTCGAGGTCCGTGATGGGAACGTTCACACCCGCCACCCCCGCGCCCTTTGCCGGCGAGGAATTGGTGATCCTCAGATTGGCGGGCGCCGAGACGAACAACGGATTCACGGTCAGATAGCCGACGCCCACGGTGTCCGCGCTGGGCGCCCCGTTCTGGGTGTTGCCGAAGAAGAGATTGTTCGCCACCGTGCCGGCGTTCGACTTGGACAGCGCTCCCGTGGTGGCGAAGCCACCCGTGCCGGCGGTGGCCGAGTTGTTGACGAAGATGTTGTTGTCGACATTGACGCCCGTCGAAACACCGCCCGAACTCGCATCGCCCGAAGCACCGGTGCCCGTCGAGGTGATGCCGCCACTGCCTCCGATCGCCGAGTTGCCATAGAACGTGTTGTTGGTGATGTTGCCCGATCCAAAGAAGTAGATGGCGCCGCCAACTCCCTGACCTCCATTCTCGTTGCCGGTCAGAGGTGTTCCCGGATGAGAGAAACCATTGCCGCCCCGGGCGATGTTGCCGGTGAAGACATTGTTGGTCACATTCAAATTCGACGCGAAGACGTACAGGCCGCCGCCCCAGGCGATGTTTCCGGTCATGCCCGAAGAACCGTCGGAGCTATAGCCGCGCGCCTCGTTGCCGCTGATGACGTTGCGGGTGATCGTGACCAGGCCCGTTCCGGAGGCAACGTAAATGCCGCCTCCGAGCGCCACGCCGTTGAGGCCGGCCTGGACGACCCCGTTCTTGATCGTGAACCCTTCGATAAGTGTGGAGGTCGAAGTGTTTCCCTGGCTCCTCAGCACGCCATTCTTGATCGTGTCGCCGACGGCGTCGATGGTCGTGTTGGAGGCGGACCCGGTGGCTTTGAGCTGCACCCCGGACTTAACGACTATCGGGAACACCTCGCCGAGTGCCAGATTGTAGGTGCCGGGTGCGACGCTGACCAGGTCACCGGGGCTCCCGGGCGCCGCCTGGTTCATCGCGTAGGTGATGGTCTTGCAGGGGGAGCCGGAGTTTGTGCAGGTTCCGGCGTTGTTGCCGGTCGCGGCGTTGACGTAGCGAGTCGCGTTGCTGGGTGCAGTGGCGGTGGTGGTGAGATTCAATGCCGTGGCCGAGATGGTGGCGTTGGCCTTGGAGACGGCGGTCACCCGGGCCACGCTGGTTTGACCGGCGGTCGCCGCACCCGAGATGGTCAGATTCACGGTGATGTTCGCGGTGCCGCCGGCCGCGATGTTGTTGGCGCTTCCGACAATCGAGGGAGTCCAGGCCTGTCCCGAGAAGACCGAAACGCCCAGGGTGAAGCTGTCGGTCAGGTTGCCGTTGTTGGTGACCGTGACCGAATAGCTGATCGCGGTGGTTGGAGTTCCAGACTTGGCGTTTTGTCCGGTCGATAGCGCCACGGCGGCGGTTGGGTGCACGGCCGCATTCGATGTATCCGAGTTGGCGTTGATTTCGGAAATGTTGGTGTACCCGTCACCGTCGGCGTCCTGAGGCTCAATGTCGGTGAGCGCATTCTGCTCATTCGCCAGGGTTCGCGAGCCGCCATAGGCCACGACCAGCCGGTTCCAGAAAGCGGCGCCATACGACTTCAAGTCGGCTGGCGCGGTGCTCGCACCGTGGCACGTGCCGCAGCCTTTGGCCGTGTAATACGCGTTGTACGCCGACGACTTTGTGGTGAAGGCGGTGATTTCACCGCCATTGGCCGAGGCCGGGGCCGGAAGCAGCAGGAGCGCGCCGAGCGTGACCCCCAACACTGCAAATCGCGAGGGAAGCGGATTCCGAATCCACAAAGGGACGGGACGAGAGGCTGAGTACATGGCGGATCCTCGGGGAATAGCCCGGTCTCTTCTGTTCCGAGAACGCAGGCAAGTGTTGATGGACGATTACGCTCTTTCCCGGAGATTGTCAATCGCCCGGGTCGGAATCGACCGCGGGCGTAGCCAAGAATCAGGGCAGGAAGCGCGCGCGGTACTCGGGCGCGGCGAGGAACGCGTTGATCAGGTCCAGGGCGGAACGGCAACCGCCATCGTCGCCGCGCAACGGGTTACAAGACTTCACTCTGACCCCGCAAGGCGCTTCGGGGCGTGACGGCCATCCGGGATAAAATCCCCCCGAGGGGCCTTCAAACCACATGCATGAAGCGTAAAGGAATCATCCTGGCCGGCGGGTCGGGAACCCGGCTTTATCCGGTCACCAAGGTCGTCTCGAAGCAGCTGCTTCCGATCTACGACAAGCCGATGATCTACTACCCGCTGAGCGCGCTGATGCTCGCAGGGATTCGGGATATCCTGGTGATCAGCACACCCCAGGACACGCCACGGTTCGAGCAGCTGCTCGGACACGGTAAAGACTGGGGTATCAACCTCGAGTACGCAGTCCAGCCAAGCCCGGACGGTCTCGCCCAGGCCTTCATCATTGGAAAATCCTTCGTGGGCGACGACCCCTCGGCCCTCATCCTGGGCGACAACATCTTCTACGGCGCCGACTTCTCCATACCGCTCGAACGGGCCATGGCCCAAACCGAAGGCGCCACGGTTTTCGCGTACCGTGTGCAGGACCCGGAGCGCTACGGGGTAGTGGCCTTCGATCGAAACGGGTCGGCCACCTCGTTGGAGGAAAAGCCGGCCAAACCCAAGAGCAACTATGCGGTGACCGGGCTCTACTTCTACGACCGGGACGTCACCGAGATTGCCGCGCCGATGCTGTACATCGGGCCACGGAGGCCCTGCGCGGCATGTGACGCCGTAATTCGGTCCTAGAACACAACACGGGCGGCCCAGAGG
>JANNJB010000466.1:0-4418 GCA_031405615.1 Vicinamibacteria bacterium
CTCGCGCCGCAGCCTTTCTTTGAGGTACGCGGGACGCCGCTGGCGGTGGCGGCGCTCACGCGGACCTTGGGTGAACTGGGACACGCCGTCGATCTTCTGACCTTTCCGCAGGGCGAGCCATGGAGCGCGCCGGGCGTGTGCCACCTGCGGTCTCCGCGACTCGTGAGTGGCCGGATTCGTCCCGGCTTTTCGCTGGGAAAGGCTCTGCAGGATGTGCCCTTCGCATGGCTGGCGCGCCGCCTCGCCCGCTCCCGCGCGTACGACGTGGTGCATGCGGTCGAAGAGTCGGCGATGCTCGTCGCCCCCTTCCTGCCCGCCCGCGTCAAGTTCGTCGTGGACATGGACTCGGACCTCGGCGAACAGCTGGGGCATTCGAAGTCCTTCCTCGCGCGCTCTCTCGGGCCGATGGCCCAAAAGCTTCACGTCTCCGCTCTACAGCGGGCCGACCTCGCGATCGTGATCAATGCGCGCCTTGAAGAGGCCGCTCGCGGGGGCCGCCCCGGACTCCAGGTGCACCGGCTCGAAGATCCGCCTCTCGTCGCTCCGCCAGGCGACGACGATCGCGCGGCCGCCGCCGAACTCCGGGAAGGACTCGGGATCGGCGATGCGCCGGTGGCCCTCTACGCCGGAAACTTCGAGGCCTACCAGGGAGTCGAGCTCATGGCCCGGGCCGCCGCACTCTCCGAGCGCGCGGCGTTCGTCTTCGTGGGGGGAGAGGCCGAAGACATCGCGTCCCTCAAATCACGACTGGGCCCTGCGTCGCTCTCCCGCTGCCATTTCGTCGGCAAACAGACGCCCGACACGCTGCCACGGTGGATGGCGCTCGCCGATCTTCTCGTCTCGCCGCGGACGCTCGGGGGCAACACGCCCTTCAAGATCTACACGTATCTCGCTTCGGGGAAACCGATCGTGGCGACGCGGCTCGATACCCACACGCAGGTGTTGTCCGACGAGACCGCATTCCTGGCCGAGCCCACCGCGATCGATCTCGCCGCCGCGATCGACCGGGCGCTCGAGGATCCCGCCGACCGCACGCGCCGCGCCGACAACGGAAGCGCGCTGCTCGACCGCGAGTACTCCCTCGCCAGATACCGGGAGAAAGTCGCGGCGGCGTATGCAGTCCTGGAGTCCGGCGAGGGCGATCAGCCGCGTCAGTAGAGCGTCCGGACCCCATACGCAGTGAAGATCGCGTCGGAGGTGACGAGGGTGAGGTCTTCGATCTGGGTCTGCGCCGCGATCATGCGGTCGAACGGATCCTTGTGATGGGGAGGAAGTTCCCCCGCCGCCCGCGCATGAATGCCGCGGATCGGCAGCTCGCGAAATCCGTCCGCCGACAGGTCGAAGACCGCGTCGAGCGAGGCTTCGATCTTGCCGAGTTGCGCCTTGATCACGATCTCCCACAGCGTGGCTGCGCTGACCTGCACTGAGTCCGCACCCGAGATGGCCCGCCGGGCCACCGGAGAGAGGCGCCGATCTCCCTGCTGCCACCAGAGCAGGGCATGCGTGTCGAGGAGAAGCCTCAACCCTTCTCCCCGCCGAAGGCCGAGAGGATGTCGGGCGGCAGCGGATCGTAGAAGCCCTTCCTGATCCTGATCCGGCCCTTGAGTCGCCCCGGCTTTCGAAGCGGTTTCTTTTCGGCCACAAGCCTCGCGACTGTGTACCCATCACGCGCGATGAGGATCTCCTCGCCGTTCTCGACCCGTTCGATGAGTTTCGAAAACTGCGTCTTGGCCCGGTGGATGTTGTAGGACTCCATGCCGCCATCTTAGTCCACTGGACTAACTGGAAGAAGCAGCCTCATCGCCTCCAGCGGGCGATCACGCCCTTGGGTCCCACGGCGAAGCCGCCGCCTCCCGAGAACCCCGCGGTGTTGTAGGGCGTCGCATCGAGCGCCGTCCACGACTTCCCGCCGTCGCGGCTGATCCCGGTTCCGACGAGGCCCACGGCGACGATCGCCGCCTCCTTGCCCGGCCCGCGGACCACGCTTGAAAGGAAACCCGTCGGGCTTGCGTGGACCGGACTCCAGGTGGCGCCGGCGTCGACGCTGAGTGCGGCGTTGGTCCCGACGAGCGCGCGTTCGCGGTAGTCCCCGCCGACGGTGAGCAGCGTCCTCTCGTCGAGCCACATCGCCGAAAAGAGCCCTTTCGATGGGGCGCCGGTGGGCACGGGGGATGTGGAAACCCGGAAACTCTTCCCACCGTCGGTCGAGACGAAAACGCGCGCCTCGGCCGCTCCACCGGTCACGAAGGCAAATCGCTTCGCCGGTCCGCTGACCAGACAGGATCCGCTGGCCGCGAAGGCGCCCTCATTCTCGAGAGCTGCCGGCATCCCCGCGTCGGCCACGCCCGTCCACGATTCGCCGGCGTCAGCCGTGGTGAAGAGCTGAAAGCGTCCGCGCACCGGATCGCCAAACACCGCGCCGGTCCGTCGATCTGAGAATGCGATCGCGTCCCAGAAGCCGGTCGGCTCGGTGTTGGCGAACACCTTGCGCCACGAGGCGCCGCCATCGGTGGTCTTGTGGATGCCTGACGCCTCGCCCGGGCCGATGCTCAAGGCGATGGCCGTCTTTTCATCCCAGGCCTCGATGTCCCGGAAGTCGAGGGCCTCGGCGCCCGGGACGGGCACGACCTGCCACGTTTCGCCGTCGACCGTGCGAATCACCGTTCCCTTGGCCCCACTGGCCCAGGCGACACGATCGCTGACCACCGCGAGGCCGCGCAGCTCCACCGCCACCGGGCTCGAAAGCGGTTGCCAGGGCGAGGCCGTTTGCGGGGGCTGCGCGAACGTCGACGCCGCGAGCAAAGTGGACATCAATACGACTACAGGTGTTGGCACGATCTAGCAGTCCTTGGTGAGAGTGTGCCGCGGCACCGAGACGAGCGATGCGCCCGGCTGGCGATGAGCCGAAGGGCCCGAATATCGGGAATATTCGGGCACCTGAGCGAAGAAGTCCAGGCGGGATGCAGCGTTCGTGGCCCGAGGCCAGGCTAGCGCGCTCGAATGCCGGCAGACTTTCACCACGGGCTGCTCTCCCTCACTTGCTCTGCGGCGTGAAGCCGAAGGGAACCAGCGTTTCGGCCGCGATGCGCGCGCCCTCGGCGCCGAACCAGGAACGGAAGGCGCCCGGCACTTCCGCCGCGATGGCGGAGGCAGGCTCGAGCGTTTCGAAGCGAAGTGCGAAGGCGGCCACGGACTCACCGCGCGGCTGGAGGCCGATCAGACGGACCCGTACGCGCTTCGACGCCAGGAGCGCGGATGCCTCACGGCATGCGTCTCCAAACTCAGCGGAACTCATCCACGTCGAGGCGCTGCGCAGCAACTCGTGCTCGACCCCGAGCAGGGGCACCTCGAATATCCTGGTCCCGTCCGGCAGCGCGGAAATCCGCGTGCGATTCTTGGCCCGCAGGCTCGACCCGAAGATCGCCTCCCAGAACGAGGCCTTCGCGCTGCCCTCGCGATACAGATGATCGGCGGCCGCACCCGGGACCGAGAAGAGGGGATCGGGCTGGGTCTGTGGCATCTCGTTCATCCGCGTTCCTTGCGGACGATCATCAAACCGTCGCGGATGGGGAGGAGAACGTTGCTGACCCGCGAATCCGCCTTCACCATCCAGTTGAAGGCGTGAAGCGCCTTCGTGTGCTCGTCCTGATCCTTGTCCTTCTGGAGCACCTTTCCGCTCCACAAGACGTTGTCCGCGATGATGAACCCGCCCGGTCGGACGCGATCGAACACGAGCCGGTAGTAGTTCGTGTAGTTGGGCTTGTCGGCGTCGATGAAGACGAGGTCGAAGGTCCCCGGAAGCGCCGGGATGATCTCGGCCGCCTTGCCGAGGTGAAACTCGATCCGATCGGCATAAGGCGATTTCGCCACGAAGGACTTCGCGACCCGCTGCGTGCCCTCATCGATATCGAGGGTGATGACCTTGCCGCCCTCGGCCAGTCCTTCGGCGAAACAAAGCGCGGAATAACCGAGGTACGTGCCGATCTCCAGGACCACCTTCGCCTGGATCATCTTCGAGACCATCGAAAGCACCCGGCCCTGGAAGAAACCCGACAGCATCGAGTGATTCGAGTAGTTGCCGTAGCACTCGCGCGCCAGGCTTTGAAGCACGTCCCCCTCGGGCGACGTGAACTCCTCGGCGTATTTGATCCACGAATCTTCCATAGGCGGGGAATTCTAGGCCTCCCACTTGGACCTCGCGGCCCGTCCCGTCTTAAAGTAGCGGCCTCCATGAAACGCCCCTTCTTCTCCCCTCTGCTCGCTTTCACCCTCCTCTTCGCTCTGGCTCTTCCTGCTTTCGCGGTGAAGAAAGGCCAGGCCAAGTACATCGGAGGCACCCTCAACACCATCAAGGAGAAGGCCGAGGGACCGATCGACCTCAGCAACGAGAAACGCCTCACCTTCATACCCAAGGAGTC
>JANNJB010000467.1:0-2967 GCA_031405615.1 Vicinamibacteria bacterium
CCGGCCCGCCCGCCCCTCAACCGTTACATGCCGACCTACGAAGATCCTGCACGCAACCCGGAACTCGCGGGCTTCCCGCTGAAGCTGCAGACCGCGCACACCCGCTACGCCTTCCACGTCATGGGCGACGACCTTGGCAGCAGCGTCAACGACATCCGCGAACACCGCGTGCTCAAGGACGGCCGCTACTACCTCGTGGCCCGATTGAGCCGGCCCGATGCCGAAGCGAGAGGGATCAACGACGACGACCTGATCCGCCTCTGGAACCATCGCGCCTCGATCGTCTGCGCGGCCCAGGTCACGGAACGGATCCGGCCAGGTGTCGTCAGCACGTATACCGGGTCGGCGCGATATGAGCCAGTCGGCGAACCCGGACGGTCGACCGACCTCGGGGGCTGCGTCAACATGCTGAATTCCAAGGACTCCATCACGAAGAAGGGCCACGGGATGAAGCCCAACGCGGTGTTGGTCCAGGTCGAGAAGTGGACCGGGGTCGATACCTGGCAGCCACAGGAGGCACTCTAGTGACGAAGTGGAACCTGATCGTCGACGTCGCGCGCTGCGACAACTGCCGCCTCTGTTTCCTTGCGGTCAAGGACGAGTACATCGGGAACAATTTCCCCGGCGTCTCGGCCGCCCAGCCCGCGCACGGGCACAACTGGCTGGACATCAAGCGCAAGGAACGCGGCACGTACCCGATCGTTCAGGCGCGCTTCCTGCCCGTGATGTGCAACCACTGCGATGAGGCGCCCTGCATCAAGGCGGCGCGTGATGGCGCGGTGCACAAGCGCGAGGACGGCATCGTGATCATCGATCCCGAGAAGTCGAAGGGCCAGAAGCAGATCGTGGAGTCGTGTCCCTACGGCGCCATCTCCTGGAACGATGAGTTTCAGATCCCCCAGGCGTGGCCGTTTGACGCGCAACTGCTCGACGAGGGCTGGACCAGGACGCGAGGCGAGCAGGCGTGTCCGACCCAGGTCTTCCGCACGATCAAGGTCGACGACGCGGAGATGCGGCGGATCCAGGCCGAGGAGGGCCTCGAGGTCCTCCAGCCTGAGATGGGCACGAAGCCGCGCGTCTACTACAAGAACCTCCACATGATCACGAAGTGCTTCGTGGGCGCGACGGTGGTCCGGCACGTAGGGGGAGTCGAGGAGTGCGCCGCCGGTGTCGAAGTCGTTCTGGAGAAGGACGGTCGTGAGGTCGGCCGGGCGACCACGGATACCTTCGGGGAGTTCGTCATCGACAAACTCGAGCCGAAGAGCAGCGGCTACCACCTGAAGGCCGCCGGCCCAGCAGGGAAGTGCTCCACGCACTTCGACCTCGCCGAGGAGAGCCGCTATCTCGGCGTGATGACACTCGCGGCGGGGTAGCGCTTCCGTTCGCTTTGAATCCCCGGCCTCGTCCAAGCGTACTCGGCCAGCGTGGCCCGCGCCAAGCGCCCGCAGTTTGCCGCGAGCCGAAGCCCCCACCGCACCCGCGACTCGCGGGAGCGGCTGCCGCCACGCCCCGCCGGATCTGAAGCCGGAGGACATCACGAGCCTGCTTCTGTGGTGACGATTAGCAAATTGCAGATGCTTGTTATAAAGTCCCAGTCGTGATCAAGGAGCCGCTCGGGAACGACGCCGCAAAAGTCGAAGCCCTCCGGCGGATGAAGTCCGGCAGCGTCGTCCTCACCCCTCACTTTCAGCGCGCAGCCCTCGCGGATGGGGTTCTCCCGACGATGGCCCGCTCGATGATCGCAGGCGGGTTCGTCCAGTTCACAGAGCTCGTGGATGGTCCGTTCCGCTACCGCTTCCTGTGCGGTCGCGTGGTCGTGGTTGTCGCCTTCCGGGGTGAGGACGAGTTGCGGTTCGTGACGTTCTTCAAACGATAGGAGTTCACCCAAATTATGAAATGCTCGGAATGTGACGGGAAGATGGTCGCGAAGAAGGGCAACTACCTGTTCTCCGCGGAGTCGGGGTTGCCGGTGACGCTCGCCGGGGTCGAGGTGCGCACGTGCGCGTCATGTGGCTCCAGGGAGGCGGTTGTGCCGGCCTTCGACGAATTGAACGGCGCGATTGCGAGCGCCCTGGCCCGCAAGCCTGGCCGTCTGTCGGGGGCAGAATTCCGCTACCTCCGATCGTTCCTTGGGCTTTCGGGCCGCGAGATCGCACGCCTTCTGGGCACCGTGCCCTCCACCGTCTCGCGGTGGGAGCAGGAAACAGCGCCGGTCGGGACTCAGGTGGACAAGCTGATTCGCGTCCTGGCTGCGCGCCAGGCGAACGATCAGAAGTATTGGCTTCCGGAGATCGAGGCGGCAGCGGCGGAGGAATCAGCTGCGCCGATGAGGTTCACAATGACCAGGGCGAGCGGCGCTTGGAACCTGGCCGGAGCGACCGGGCGGCGGCGTGCGGCCGCATAGGCTTTCGGTTGAGTAGCCCGGTCAGGGGAGATTCCCCGGTCACGTTGTTCGTGCCCGCCGGTGCCGACCTCACCGCTCACGGCCACGTACTTCTCCATTTCAGCAATGACGGCCGGGACGCAGACGGGTCTCGGGCAAGTACGAGTTCATTGCACAGACGCTCAAGAAGATCGAGCGCGAAGTCCTCGGGCCCCGACCCGGCCCGCCCGGTCGGGGCGCGTCTCCTTGGGGGATGCCGCGCGGATTGGGAGGCTAGTTTTCACCTACAATCCCCCCGCAGGGGTAGGCGGACCTTGCCAGACCAAGCGCTAGCCTGCCCCCGGACAAGGAGAGCCTCGAGGCCAACGAATGCCCGCCGCTGGGCTAAGGTAGCAGCAATTGCGCCGGCCCTGATCGCGATTAGAACGATCTCAGGTATGCGGCGATGGCCGCCGCGTCGTCCTGGCTCATGCGAAACGCGGGCATCGGGGACCGGGGCGTCGGGCGCCCGGTGGCACGCCCCTGGGAGAGGAGCGCCACGATCTGCTCGTCGGTGAAGCCCGGCAACCCGGCCAGGCTCGGGG
>JANNJB010000468.1:0-2370 GCA_031405615.1 Vicinamibacteria bacterium
AAAGGCCAGTGGTCTTGAGATGGCGCAGTACCGTCTACTGCCTCATTTCGCTGATCTCACGTCTATCAGTCCCGAAAAAGCGTTCCGCCTGGCCGATGAGCCGGGCGCGGAACTCACTTTGCGTGTTTTGGACCTGGTGGCCCCCATCGGCAAAGGCCAGCGCGGTCTCATTGTGTCTCCGCCCAAGGCCGGCAAGACCACGATCCTCGAGCACATCGGCCTCGCCATCGTCAAGAATCACCCCGAAGCGCACCTCATGCTGATGCACGTGGACGAGCGGCCCGAGGAAGTCACGCACTTCAAGCGGGTCCTCGGCATGGCGGAGATTCTTGCCTCAACTTCCGACTCGGCGTCGGATGCGCACATCCGCCTCGCCCGTCTGTGTCTCGAGCGGGCGAAACGCATGGTCGAAGCGAAGAAGGATGTCGTCATCCTCCTCGACTCGCTCACCCGTCTCGGTCGCGCGAGCAACCGCGAAACCGGCCCCGGCGGCCGCACCATGTCGGGCGGCGTCGATTCCCGCGCTCTCCAGTTCCCGCGTCAGTTCTTCGGAGCGGCGCGCACCTGCGAAGGCAATGGATCGCTCACCATCATCGCCACCGCTCTCATCGAAACCGGGTCGCGCATGGATGAAGTCATCTTCCAGGAGTTCAAGGGAACCGGGAACATGGAGATCATCCTCGACCGGCAGATCGCCGAGCGGCGCATCTTCCCCGCCGTCGATGTTCTGAAGTCGGGCACGCGCCGTGAAGAGCTGCTCATGACTGCCGATGATCTGCGCCAACGTCACACGTTGCGCCGGGCGCTCGCGGAGATGAGTTCCATCGAGGCGGCCCAGTTCCTCAACGACCGTCTGTCGAAAACGCAGACCAACCGCGGTTTCCTCGAGACTCTCGTTCCGCCGCCCACCACCGCTCGCCGTCTGCTGCGGTAGCGCAGGGCCGCGGGGTGAAATAATCCCCCGCATGAAGAACCCCGTCCTCTCTGGCGTGGCGCTGGCCCTACTGGCCGCAACGGCCTTTGCGCAGCCGGCTTCGGAGAACGTGGTCGTCGTGACCATCGATGGCCTGCGCTTTCAGGAAATGTTCGGCGGGGCCGACGAGGCCTACTTCAAGAGGGATGCGAACGGGATCGTCGATCCCCTGTCGAAGAAATACGCGGGCGCCACACCCGAGGCAAGGCGCGCGGCCCTCATGCCCTTCATGTGGAACGTGATCGCGAAACAAGGGCGGTCTGCTCCGCCGCTTCCGCTGCGCCCATAACCGCAGTCCTTGATCCGGGTGTCCCGCGTAACCTAGTCTTGACGGCGTCAAACAAGGAGAGTTGAAGCATGGAGAGCGAAACGCATCGCTGGTATTCGGACCGCATCGGCCGCGACGTCCACATCCGGGTCTACGGCCATTTCGGGCAACCGGTCCTGGTCTTTCCGACCAGCGGCGGCGATGAGAGCGAATACGAAGGCCAGGGGATGTTCGACCACCTGGGCCACCACATGCAGGCCGGGCGGGTGAAGTTCTTCTGCGTCAACTCCGTCAACAACGACTCCTGGTACAACAAGAAGATCCATCCCGCGGACCGGGCGAAGTTCCAGGTGGCCTACGACGCCGCCATCGCCGAGGAGGTGCTGCCCTTCATCGAGCACCACTGCTCGGCGAAGGGCATCGCCATCACCACCACCGGCGCTTCCTTCGGCGCCTATCATGCGGCGAATACGCTCTTCAAGCATCCCACGCGGGTGCGCCGGTGTCTCGCCCTCTCGGGGGTTTACGACCTCCGCAGCTTCATGGACGGCCATTTCGACGACAACTTCTATTTCAACAACCCCGTCGACTACATGGCGAACCTGAAGGACTGGAACATTCTTCAGTATCTGCACCAGTGCGACATCCGCCTCGCCACCGGAAACGGCCCCTACGAAGACAGCGGTCCGGCTCGTCGCATGTCGGCGATCCTCACCTCGCAGGGCATTCCTCATCACCTCGACGACTGGCGTGAGCAGGGCGGCCACGATTGGCCGTATTGGAAACACCAGATGGACGTCTACATCTCCAGGTTGTTCTGATGTTCCGCGCCACGTCGCGGCGCGAGGCCCTGCTGGCGCTCTCGTCCGGCGTGGCCACGGCGATGGGCGCGCCAGGGGCCGCCACCGGGGGAACCCAGACCTCGTCCCGGCCGGACTGGAACAAGGTTCGCGACCGGTACGCGATCGAACCCGGTCTCGCCTACATGAACACTGGGACCTTCGGTCCGCCGCTTCACGAGGCGCTTGAGATAGAGACGAAGGACCGTCTCGCCATGAGCCGGAACTATCCGGTCCATTTTGTCGATCACTACATGACGAAGAGTCTGCCCGACCTCGTGGGCCGGATG
>JANNJB010000469.1:0-3889 GCA_031405615.1 Vicinamibacteria bacterium
TGGGCGTGATCCTGTCGGCTATTCTCATGCGCCGGCAGGAACAGCGTCGCAAACGCGAGGAACAGATGGCCGCCGCCGGTGGCCCCGCCCTTCACACCGAAGGTGGGTCCGAGCGAGGGTTCACGCAAAGCGAGGCAGACCTTCTGGCCGATCTTCGCCATCCCCTGAGCGAGACCGATCGACGTCGTCGTCTTGCCTTCGCCCGCCGAGGTCGGCGTCACCGCGGAGACCAGGATGAGCTTGCCGCGGGAGGGCCTCGAAGCCAGGGCCTCGAGCCGGATCTTGGCCTTGTCGTCGCCGTAGGGAATCAGGTGCTCACGGGCGATTCCGAGATCTTTTGCGACATCGGCGATGGGGCGCACAACAGACATGGAGGGCTCCTTGGAAGGGGATGGACGACTTCCTCAGCCTAGACCACCCGGGGAGGGGGGTGTCCATGGTTCGATCGCATCATGCGCGCCATAGGCTCGCGCGCGGGGGTCTGCTATCTTCATCGGTCACGGAAGATGCGCGAAACTGCCCTCTGGCGTCGCAGAATCGGCATGGGCGTCCTGGTGGCGCTCATCGGTCTGCTGGGCTTTGTCGATTTTCTGCCCCACACCGACGACGGCTGCGCGGTTGAACTCCACTGCATCGCGTGTCGGGCCCACCTCGGCCCCATCACCGATCTCACCGGTCCGAAGTTCATCTTCAGCGGCGCAAGCCAGGTCGTCGCGATCGTGGGAGCGCAGGATCACCGCCCCCACGACAACCCGCAGCACCTCCTTCCTCCCGGTAGAGCTCCTCCCGTCTCGGCCTGAAGCCGTCGTCGTTTTCGTGTCCGGCGCGAGCCCCATTTCCAGTCGGCCGCCGGGCGTGAACCTTCAGGTTTTGTTCTTTCTTTGAGGAGTCCGCTTTGCAATGAGTTCCCTTTTCCTGCCGTCCTCAGTTCTTGGTCGCACCCGTGGAATCGCCACGGCAATCGCCCTGCTCGCCTCCACCACGTTCGCCCAGGACGCATCGATCAGCGGGAAGGTCACCTCCGTCGACGGAGCTCCCGTAAGCGGCGCTCACCTTCGCATCGTCGAACTTGCCCGCCACACGGATGCGGGCGTCGATGGCGCCTATCGTTTCGACGCGGTGCCAAGCGGCTCGTTTCTCGTTGAAGCGCGGTCGGACCGATTCGGATCCAAGCTGGTTCGTGTCAAGGCGCCCGTCTCAGGCTCGGTCGTGGCGGACATCGTCTTGAGCGTCGCAGTCCACCAGGAGGCGATCGTGGTGACCTCCGGCGTGGATGCCTCGTCCCTGGCGGAGAGCGCGAAGCCAATCACAGTGCTCGCCGGCCTCGACCTGGCCTCTCGCTTGAAGTCGACCCTTGGGGAGACCCTCGCCGAACAGCCCGGCGTCAGCTCCACCTCCTTCGGCCCGGGCGCGAGCCGCCCGGTGATTAGAGGCATGGGGGGCGACCGCGTTCGCCTCCTGCAGGGTGGCATCGGTATGGCGGATGCTTCGAACACCAGCCCCGACCACGCGGTCAGCTTCGACCCCCTTTCCGCCAACCAGATCGAGGTGCTCCGCGGACCGGCCACTCTTCTTTACGGCAGCACCGCGATCGGTGGAGTGGTCAACGTTATCGATGGACGCATTCCGGAGTCGAAGCAGGAGCACGCGGTGGGCGGGGTGTTCGATCTCGCCCTCGGCAGCGTCGCGGGCGAGAAGCAGGGCGGCGCCTCTCTGCACGGGGGGAAGAACCGGTTTGCCTGGCACGTCGACGCTCTTCGTCGCGAAACTGACAACGTCAAGATCCCGATCGATGGCGGCGTGATGCCGAACTCGGCCACGGAGAACACCTCGGGCTCGTTCGGCGCTTCGTACATTGGCGATCGCGGTTTCATCGGAGCGAGCGCCTCGCTCTTCAATACGACCTACGGGATTCCGAGCGAAGAGGATGTCGCCATCGACCTCAAGCAGCGACGCCTCGACCTGAAAGGTGCGATTCGAGAGCCGTTCGGGGCCTTTCGGGGAGTCAAGTTCCGGTTCGGCGTTTCAGACTACGAGCACAGCGAACTCGAAGGCGAGGAAGTGGGCACATTTTTCGAGAACCAGGGTTTCGAGGGCCGCGTGGAGTTGCTGCACAAGCCGGTCGGCGCTTTCAGCGGCGCTTTCGGATTCCAGGCCCACGGTCGCGATCTCACGGTGAGAGGGGAAGAGGCCTTCCTTCCTCCGAGCCAGACCAGTTCCATCGCCGCCTTTGTTCTCGAAGAAGTGGGGACTGGTCGCACGCGCCTCGCCCTCGGCGGGCGCGTCGAGCGGCAGACCGTTGACGTGGACACGGGCGACTCGAGGACGATGACGGGAGCGAGCGGCTCCGTCGGCCTCACCGTGCGCGCGGAGCGGGGCATGACCTTCGGATTGACGCTGGCCCACTCCGAACGCCTGCCCGGCGCGGAGGAGCTGTTCTCAGATGGGCCTCATGCGGCCACGAATGCCTTCGAAGTGGGCGATGCGAACCTCGCGAAAGAGAAGAGCCTCGGTCTCGACGCGTCAGTCAAGAAGACCGGCGGACCCGTCAACGCCGAGATTTCGTTCTTCCGGAACGCGTTCAGCGGCTACATCTTCGAACGATTCACCGATGAGGAAGAGGATGGGCTGCGGGTGGTTCGCTACGAGCAGCGCGACGCCTTGTTCTGGGGCATGGAAGCTCAAGCGAGCATCCAGCTCTTCGAGAAGGCCGACCGGCATCTCGACCTCGAAGCCTCCGCGGACTACGTGCGGGCGCGGCTCGATCCCACCGACGAGCCGCTGCCTCGCATCGCCCCGATGCGCCTCGGTTTCGGGCTCCACTATCGCGACTCCCGTTTCGATATCCGCGGCGAGGTGCGGCGTGTGCGGAAACAGGATCGGATCTCGGAGTTCGAACTCGCGACCCCCGGGCATACCTTCATCAATGCAACCGCCAGCTACCGGATCTTCGGGGGGACACGCACGGTCACGGACATCGTGCTGCGGGGAACGAACCTCGGCAATGCGGAGGGCCGGAACCATGTTTCCTACCTGAAGGACATCGTTCCGCTGCCCGGCCGCGACATTCGCGCGGCGCTTCGTTTCCAGTTCTAGCGGCCCAGGAGGGCCGGACGATGGAGAAGATCCTGCGCGCGCGGGCCTAGTCCCGCGGCGGCTGGGTCGGTCGAAGAAGCGTCACATCGCGAGCGGAGGCGCCCCGGCAGGGCTCCCTACCATGGCATTCCCAAGGAATGCCCATGAAGCGATTTCAACGAAGCGTCCACTGCCTGGCCCTCTCCGCCGCATTCGCGGCCTCAGGATGCGCGTCGCTCGTCCGTCCGACCGTGGAACGCTTCGTCCCGCCGCCGACGACGACGGACACCGGGCTCGAACGATTCGTATCCGACGACTTCGGGCTTCTCGACCTCCGAAACGAGCAGGCGGGCACGTTGCCCTGGAAACTGATCGCGACCGCCCTGGTGCTCTCCGAGGCGAAACAGCTCGGCCTCCAGGCCGATCGCGACGCGCTCTCACCGATTCTGGAGCGATTCGGCCTTCTCGTTCCCGAAGCGGTCGCGAACTGGCCGCGCGCCGCCGGTCCGGCTCCGACTTCCGGTGAGACGATCGGCCAGACCCGGCGGCTCGCGAGATCGCGCCTCGGCGGACTTGAGATCGAACTTCGCAGTCCCGGCTGCCCGTTGTGCCATTCGGGGGTCATGTACGACGCGAGCGGAAAGCCCACGCGTTCGGTCTGGCTTGGGATTCCGAACCAGTCCCTGCAACTTGACGAACTCAACCGCGCGATCCCTGCTTCGTTGCGGGCCGCGATGCGTGATGAGGCCGCGTTGCTCAGCACCTTGCGCCGCATCTTCCCCGAGGCGTCGCCGAGTGAGATCAAAACGTATGA